>NZ_JAUBTT010000045.1:0-34769 GCF_036705125.1 Microcoleus sp. B7-D4 | reverse complement strand
GTATCAACTTACCTGTTAAATCCCACAACCGTGCTGTATTGTCCCCTGATGCCGTAGCGATGTATTTACCGTCTGGACTAAAACTGACACTCGATACCCAATCTTGATGTCCTTTAAATTCTCGTATCAGCTTACCAGTTAAATCGTACAACCTTGCTGTTTTGTCCGATGATGCCGTAGCGATGTATTTTCCGTCAGGACTAAAACTGACACTCGATACCCCATCTTGATGTCCTTTAAATTCCTGTATCAACTTACCTGTTAAATCCCACAACCGTGCTGTATCGTCCGATGATGCCGTAGCGATGTATTTGCCGTCGGGACTAAAACTGACACCCCATAGGAAATTTTGATGTCCTTTAAATTCTTGTATCAACTTGCCTGTTAAATCCCACAACCTTGCTGTTTTGTCCGCTGATGCCGTAGCAATGTATTTGCCGTCGGGACTAAAACTTACACTCCTTACCTTATCTTGATGTCCTTTGAATTCTCGTATCAGCTTGCCTGTTAAATTCCACAACCGTGCTGTATCGTCCGATGATGCCGTAGCGATGTATTTGCCGTCGGGACTAAAACTGACACTCTCTACCGAATCTTGATGTCCTTTAAATTCCTGTACCAACTTACCTGTTAAATCCCACAACCTTGCTGTTTTGTCCGCTGATGCCGTAGCGATGTATTTGCCATCGGGACTAAAACAGACACTCCATACGTCACCTTGATGTCCTTTAAATTCCTGTATCAGCTTGCCTTTTAAATTCCACAATCGGGCTGTTTTGTCCCATGATGCCGTAGCGATGTATTTGCCGTCGGGACTAAAACTGACACCCCATAAGGAATTTTGATGTCCTTTAAATTCTTGTATTAGCTTGCCTTTTAAATTCCACAATCGGGCTGTTTTGTCCCATGATGCCGTAGCAATGTATTTGCCATCGGGACTAAAACTTACACTCAATACCCCATCTTGATGTCCTTTAAATTCTTGTATCAGCTTACCTGTTAAATCCCACAACCTTGCTGTTTTGTCCCCTGATGCCGTAGCGATGTATTTGCCGTCGGGACTAAAACTTACACTCAATACCACATTTTGATGTCCTTTAAATTCTTGGATCAACTTACCTGTTAAATCCCATAATCGAGCTGTTTTGTCATTTGATGCCGTAGCGATGTATTTGCCATCGGGACTAAAACTTACACTCCTTACCTTATCTTGATGTCCTTTAAATTCCTGTACCAACTTACCTGTTAAATCCCACAACCTTGCTGTTTTGTCCGCTGATGCCGTAGCGATGTATTTGTCGTCGGGACTAAAACTGACACTAAATACCATATCTTGATGTCCTTTGAATTCTTGGATCAACTTACCTGTTAAATCCCACAACCGGGCTGTTTTGTCCTGTGATGCCGTAGCGATGTATTTACCATCGGGACTAAAACTTACACTCCTTATCGTACTTTGATGTCGTAACTGATTTTGTTCTCGGATGTTGTCGAGAATCTGGTTGAGGGCAATCTGGGGAGTATATATCGGGTAATCTGCAACGGAACGAACATTTTTGACTGTAGCTTTGAGGTCTTTCCCAGTATTTACGGCTGAGATCAAAGCATTTATTTGGTTACTGCCAGATTCAAACAGTCTCGAAGCATCATTTGCCGATCGCTCTAATTGGGTCAATTTCTGCGCCTTGTCCACTTGCTGCCACGCTACTCCCATTACAGTTGCAGCTAAAACTAGGCTAATACTCAATACCGCTGTACCAATACCAATTCGTCTCTGGGCTTTTTGTGTGGCCTCTGCTAATATCTGATTTTTGGCTTCAGTTTGCTTGAATTTTTCGCGTAATTCTAGTAATTCCGCACTTTGCTTTTTGCGGATAAAAGGCACTAAATAATCGTGGACAAGTTGGTAGCGTCCAATGGGAGTTGCTGGCACTTCTAACACCAATCCCGATTTAACGACTATCTCTAAAACCAACTCTAATCTTTTTGACTCTTTTCCTAAACCTGCTGCTAACTCAGCCAGAGTTTTCTGAGGACGAGTATTGTTTTCATCCGTCAGCAAATACAAGACAAGTTCGGCAATATCTTTATTTTCATGGCCGCAGTCGGCGATAACTTCTGCTAAAAATTCCTCAACCAGTTTGACCTTAGCCTGACTGCCTAGTTGCTGATATTCACTTAGTTGAGTAATCTGCCTTTTTTCCAGTTGCGTCCCCGCGATTTGCAGTTCGATCGGCCGTACTTCTCCCACTTCACCTGCTAAATCTTCTACCAGTGCGTTTACCAAATCTTCCGATAAGTCAACTTGAGAGCGTTTTGTTAAGGTTTGGAGAACAGTTTTAGCATCGGGTATCGAAAAATTACCCAAGTAATAGCAGATATTCTTATTAAGAATGTCGTTATTAATCAGGAACAAATTGGTCGCGCGATTCCATTCTAACAAGTAGAAAAGATAATCTTCCCGCAGCGACAGGAGAATTTTGAGATCACCAATCTTATTTAAACATTCAGCCAAAAAATCATAGAACTCTCTCCGGCTAGTTTGGTCTTGATAAGCAAAGAAAAATTCCTCAAACTGGTCAAAAATTAGTACGGTCAATAAATTGCGATTTTGATTCAGCCGCAACTGTTCGAGAATAGCTGCCGGCGTGTCAATAGGAGTAGATAAACTCTCACCTTTTATTTTTTCAATTCCCCATCGCAAACACTGACCGCAATCCCTCGCCCAATCGTGATAAGACTGCAATAAAACAGGCAATACGTCCCGCGCTTCAAAAGTTGTAAGTTGCAGGGCTGGAACTAACCCGGCTTGAATAATCGAACTTTTTCCTACTCCCGATTGTCCGTGAATAATTGTCAGCTTGCAAGCAGGTGTACCTATCCGTTGAATTATCCGTTTAACATCCTGCGACCGCCCGGAAGCGGCTTCAATTTCCTCAACAATTTCAGCTTGTGAGTGACCTGATTCTAAACCGATATCAATTATTTGTTGCGGCGGCTGCAAGCGACCGGCACCGATAAAAGCTTGCAATCCATATTTGCTTTTAACTGCTTGTTGTTCGAGTTTGATATCAAAGGCTTTTAAATATTCGCCTTGCTCAAAATAGAGAGTTCTCAACTCTTCTAAAATCCTCAGATAAAGCTGCACATCCTCTTCAGGGTGGGTAATTACTTTCGCTTGTGTTAAAGTTTCTATAATCTCAAGAGGGGAAAATACTGACTCACTCCCCCCCGAAGCTTGGGGGGGCTGGGGGGGGCTAACTGTCGAACAGGGGATAAGATTTCGCTGCCCTTTTGCCAAAAGTAGCAGATACAAACCAGTCTCTTTTTTATTTATTCCTGCTTGTTCCAAAACCGACAATGCTAATTTAGCCGATTCGCAAGCTGTTTCCCACTGAGATTGTTGCAGCGCCACCTCAGCCAAAAAGCCGTAATCTTCAGCTACTTGACTCGGAGTACCGTAAATTTTGTGCATTTCTAAGGCTTTTTTAGCTAAAGTTTGCAACTCTTCCCAAGCTGCTAAACGCTCCAGCACTTCGCAGAGTTCGCTAATACATTTCGCAGCTAAATCATGTCGCTGCACTTGATCAAAACTCTCCAGAGACTGTTGTAAATACTTTCTAGCTTCTTGCCAATAATCTTGATTTCCTGCCCGGTGCAATTCAGCTTTGCGGTTGTAAGCTTGAGCAATTTTATGGCAGACCATTCCTTGTCTTTCTAAGTGACCATTTTGCTGCCAAAATGTCCAACTTTGCTGATAATGTTCGAGTGCTAAATCTATTTGATTTTTCTGAAATTCAACTAAACCGCGACTAAATTGCCAACTAGCTTGCAATTCCTGGTCTAATGCTACATTTAGCAGGTCATTCTCCAACAACTCAATTTCACAGTCATTTAACTTGAAATTCTCAACATCACCAAAAGCTTGGCTTGCTTTTTGCCGCAAAAAAATCATCAAGTCATAGGGCGGCATGGTAAACTGAATCGGAGGAGGAGCCCAAGACTTCAAATCATTCGCCGATCGACTGAATTTAGACAGTACGGAATCCGTCACCCATAATATTAAAGGAAAAGCAAAATCTTGCTTGAATTGATCTCGCGCTCTATTAGCCCCCGCTAGCAGGTTATCAATAGCAACCACCGATTCGATACCGACAATTATTAAAGCTTTTGGCGGTTGCTCTTGGACGGCATTGAGAATGGTTTGATAAAGTGTTTGGGTAGCAGGTTCAAGGACTAATTCTTGATATTCAACAGTCGAGCTATCGCGCAGTTTTTCCAGCATTGCATAACGCAAGCTAGCATAATTGCAGCGCACTATAGTTAAAGAAAACTTTCCTTGAAAGCGGTCGATCGTCCGTACCAAAGTAGATAGCGAGCGCTCATTTTCTGCTGCAATATCTTCCGCTAGATTTGAGTTTACCATGATCTCACGAATTTTGCTGCTGCCACAGCTTGAATTTGTCAGTTTCCATCAACAGCGGATTCAACGCAAACCAATTTCCTTGAGTGTCTACATATTCAAAAGCCCACAGGTTTCGCAGCAAATCTTGGTATTCTTTATCTCCATTAATGCTTTGTTCTTTCACCACCTTAAAGAGTAACTCCCACTCATCATTATCAATGCCATTCCTCAGACTGTCGCGGGAACTGCGAATCACTGATTTCAACACATCTTGCGAAATAGGAGGGTCATCTTGCTGCAAGCAACCAAACAGCATCCCCATCAAGTTTCGCAGATGACCTCCGCTGACTCGGCACAATTCATCTAAAGTTTCAGGACTGTCAAAAACTTGGGTAATTAATGTGATATGTTCCTCGGTTGGCACATCAGGGAAAGCCCGCGACATCACCATGCGCCGCAGCAAATTCATCCCCTCAACACATTCGCTGCCGTGTCTATTTTTTACTGGTACCATCGGCAAAACTTTCGGGTCAACTCCCCCTCCCAAGCGATTTTTCAAAATTTCGCTTTCATTGCCAAAAATCAATCCCAGCGGCAGGGTATAAACTAAATGGCAATTCAGTTGCCGCAACTGATCGCCCCGGTCAATAAAAATATATTCTGGCAACAGTCGCCCCGCTGCATTGGGTCGAGAAACTATCCTGTCTAAGTTGTCAACTATCACCACTAATCCTTTTTTACCCCGCTGCTTTAGCTGATTAATTGCTACATCAATAATTTCTTGATTAATCAGTTCTAACATTTTATTAGCTTGCGGTTCCATGTACTGTCTCAGTTTAGAGCGCAAGTCGGGATCACTTTTGGTTTTGGCAGTAATTTTGGCGATGCCTAAAGGCAGAGAAACTTCCAGATTTCCGTCTGTATTGCCCTTATATTTGCTACCAAAAAGTTCTCCTTCAGCTTCTAAAGTCACAGGGGTTTGTAAAAAATTCCAACTATTTTTTAAGAATTCTTTAAAGCGCTGGGGCTGCAAGGAAATTTTGCCCTCTTCCAAGCTTTGGGTGACTCGCCGTGCGATCGCTAACATGATATCCGTCAAATCGAGATCCATTTCATCGAGGTCTTGTGTTGACTCGAAGTAAACTACATGAAATCCCTCATCTGTCAACTCTTTTTGCAGTCGCGACAATTCAGTAGACTTGCCGCAACCAATATGTCCGCTAAACAATTGGCAAGTCCGTTTATCTGATGACGAACGGGTAATTGTCCGTTTGAGTACGTTAATAATTTTCCCGCCACGCACCTCAGAAAAATCAATGTAATACCGCAGATCTTCGGCATTGCCTAATTTTAGGGACTCACTGGGGTTGCAGGCATTCCAGAATTTATCGAAATCTAGGTTCATAAAATTTTCTAAATTAGTTTTTGTAGTTATTGTAGGGTGGGTCAGGGCTGAATGTTATTACCATAGACTAAACATTTTTCCGGTTAAGCACCCTACGGTTAGTTAGCTGACCACCCATACGTCCAAGACTATTAGTGTGAACCGGGATGCTGTTTCCAATATTGGTAGGCGGCATAGGCTAAGGTGACAGCGCCGGTCACGATCGCAGATTCATCGACCTCAAATTGCGGGTGATGGAGGGGATAGTTCGGTTTGTCAGTCAGTCCCACTCCTAAGCGAAACATGGTTCCCGGTGCGTGTTCTAAGTACATCGAAAAATCTTCCGCGCCGAGGGATGGTTCTGGTAAAATTTGGACGCGCGATCGACCTAAAGCTTCTAAAGCCGCAGTTTCGACTAATTGCGTGAGTTTTGGGTCGTTTTGGACTCCGGGCACGCCGCGCTTGTAGGTGAGTTCGTACTTAGCGCCGTAAGTCCCGCAAACGCTAGAAACAATTTGTTCGATCCAAGCCGGCAGGTTTTCGTGGGTTTCCGGATGGAGCGATCGCACAGTTCCCAATAATTTTACTCGATCGGCAATTACGTTCGGCGCTCGTCCGCCGTTAATTTGCCCGATCGTCAAAACCAGTGGCCTCAAAGGATTTTGCGTGCGGCTAATTGCCTGCTGCAAAGTGGTAATTATCTGAGAAGCAATCCAAATTGCGTCGATCGCCTCGTGGGGACGCGCACCGTGGCCGGATTCGCCCATCACAATCAATTCTATGTCATCTGCCGCCGCCGTCAGGGCCCCGTGGCGGATACCGACGCAACCGCCGGGAATCGTCGGAAAAACGTGCACTCCGAGGATGCCGTCAACATCTTGCATCGCCCCATCTTTAATCATCCATTGAGCACCTTGGGCAATCTCTTCCGCCGGCTGAAACAAGAAGCGGACGTGACCGGGCAATTTTTCCCCTAGCTGAGACAATATCATTGCTGCGCCCAAACCGACGGTGGTGTGGATGTCGTGGCCGCAGGCGTGCATCACTCCCTCGTTGCGGGAGGCAAATTCTAAGTTAGTGCGTTCTTGAATCGGCAAAGCGTCCATATCGGTGCGAATTGCCAGCCACCGGGACTCGCTGCTGTTGCCTTTGAGTTCGCCGAGCACTCCTGTTTTGCCGATTCCTTCGATGGCGTGAACTCCGCTGGAAGCGAGAACTCCGGCTACGTAGGCGGCGGTTTGATATTCTTGACCGCTGAGTTCGGGGTGGGAGTGGATGTGGCGGCGAATTTCGATTAAGCGGGGTGCTAGGGTGGCGGCTAATTCTTGGATGCGGGGAAGCATGAATTTAGTTGGGGAGTGCGGTACAAGTTGTAGTCAACTAGGTTAACGCATATGTTTGGGGGTGAACAGGGTTATAAGGCGCAAATGTGCGATCGGGCTTTTGGATGGCAATGCTATTTTGTTTGTGAATAAGATTTTTTTTTTTTACCGCAGAGGGCGCAGAGGACGCAGAGAAAAGAGAGAAAAGAGAGTTAGGTTGAAACCAGGAATAAACGTCTAGATTCTAGGTTCAAAGGCTGATTTTTAGTTGATAATATCATGTCCGGTCGAGCAACCGCGATTTTTGTAGGGGCCCGTGAGCCAACAATACCTGTTAATAATTGACCATCTCAAAAACCCGCCCCGACCGGGATATTATGGTTGATCGATCGGACATGAGATAATTTCTGGTTGTGATATCATCAAATAGTACATTTATTAAAAATATTTTCTATGATTAGCTTTGGATTCTGGAATGTAATAATTATAATTACAGTGGCTGGGTTTCTCAAATTTAATTGGCGATTAGATAGCGAAAAAACAGCATGGCAAGATTCTTTGTTTTTAAAACATCCTTCGATCCAAAGGTTGACTCATTTTTTTCGTCAACCTATTGTTAACTTTATTTTGCAAGCAGTTATTGTATTAGTTCTCACCCGATTTCTCTGTTATACCGGTTGGTTGGTTTACAATCTGACTAATCGGCCCGATCCCCCTTACTGGGATTTTAAGTGGTTTTATGTAGCGAGTAGATTAGCCCATCAGCATTTGAGTCCCTTTAATGTAGAAGTGTTTAACAGCGGTTTCTGTAGCATCACTAAAGTGTGTGGGTTTATTCCTTCTTTTGTTTATCCACCTAATATCATTCCTCCGCTGTGGTTTGTGGGCTATTTCCCTATGAAGACTGCATTCACAATCTGGACTTGGCTGCATCTTATTGCCACAGGTTTTGTTTTATGGGGAGCGAATATCTTGTTGGTGTCGCACTCACGAGCTTTTCGGACTATTTGTAGTATATCAGTTGCATTCCTCTACGGTTTTGTCTTCGATCTTCAAGTTGGCAATGTGGCAACTTTTATTGCGGTTCTGCTGTTATGGATGTTTATTTATGCTAGAAAAAATCAGGATGTAATTGCAGGAATTTTATTAGGAATTGCCCTTTTTAAACCAACTTTAGTTATATTGTTTATTCCTTATTTTTTAATCAAAAGACGGTTTCAGCTAGTTTTTATATCTATCGTCACGGTAACTTTTTTGGCAGTTATAGGTCTAGCTGTAACGGGCAATTCTTTAACAGGATTTATACAGGATGCGACTCGTGGATTTCCACTCTGGCTCAATGATCCATCGAATAATGCTTATATTTCTATGAGTCGCCTTGATTTAAGGGTTATGGGGCCGAGATTTTTCCCCGATAGTCCCTTCGTGGCGAAGCTATTTTCTGACTTGATAAGTCTGGTGCTAGTTGGTTTAGTGAGTTGGTATTTTTACAAAAAACAATCTCGCAATGCTTGGTCAAAAAAGGTTGACTTATCTGAAATGGTGCTAATTTCTACTTTGAGTATTGCTATCAACTATTCACAGCCCACCAGTTCTGTGATGTTAGCACCGGCGGTGGTTTTTTTGCTGAATGATTTATGTTTTCAGATTAAAAATTGTGCCTTCTCTAGGCAAAGAATGTCGGTTTGGTTATTGGGAGTTGGCTGTGTCATGGTGCAAACCGCTGTGATTCATGGCGGGCTGTTGGTGTTTCTAGGAAGGCGGTGGAACTGGAAGGGGGGGGAGTTGCCTTATTTGTTTAAAGTAACTATTTTTTCACTACCGAGTTATGCGATTTTAGGCCTTACGTTAAGTGTTTTAGTCTTAGCAATTACCTCTCTTGGTCAAAAACAGGTTGCTGAATTTGACCGACCGAGCTGAAGCAGGAAATAGACATTCATCTGGCGAAGAGTTAAGTAATAGGTAGCGTGTGCACCATGTTTCATCTCTCTCTTCTCTTCCTCTGTGCTCTCTGCGTCCTCTGCGGTTAAATCATTCAGAGTCGCTGTCGATTTTCTGTTGCTGCGATCGATCGTCGCTTTGAATTCTCCCCTCAGATTTAGCCTCATCTACTGCTTCTTGAATTAATGTCAATACCATATTCGAGACCGGCCGATAATGCGATTTGGCTAACCGCTCTAGGTCTGCTTTAAGTTCTTCTGGAAGATATACAACTATTCTGGGGAGTTTTGCTGGCAAGGCTGTTATTTGTGCTTTTACTGCCCTATTGTACCTTACCGCGTCACCGTCTCAAACAAAGTACACGGCAGGACACGCAGGCAGTTGAGAGCGATCGCCCGCAGTGGTAGTTGGTAGTTTAATCGTCTTTGGATTCATTAAACTTGCCTTCCTTCTGCGCTCTTTCGAGTCCTTCTTCGACCAAAAGTAATGCCATTTGGGAAATCGAACGACGCTCAATACTCGCCAGTTTTTCTAACTTCTCCTTGATTTCGGGTGGCGGGTAAAAGGCAACTCTAGGAGATTTTGCAGGACTCACATTGTTTGGGGGTAGCGTGTTCACCATGTCATTTTAGCTGACTGCAAATTTTTTAGAGCTTTTTTAAGCCAAGGTAGCACACCACAATCTAGTTTAGGCTAAAGTAATCTAAACACCCAAAAACCAAACCCCACTCCAACACAAAATCAACGGCCTGACAGGTTGGCAGTTGAGAATGACTCATCAGCGTAGAGATCAAAGGTTAATTGCTGCTGGGTTCATCTTCTGTAGTCTTTTTAGCCAAGTAAGCATCTACAGCTTCAGAGACAATCCGACTTACCAGATTGCTGACTGTCCGGTCTTCTTTCTTGGCCCAATCTTCCAAGACGTTGTAGGCGTTTGGAGGAACGTAGCTGGTGACTCGTTTTAGGTTTTTTGCTGGCAAGTTAGGCAACTGGGAATTTACTTCATAGATCGATCGTACTTTCTTTGTACGCCTCTTTGGTGTCGCCCCTTCAGGTGTTTGACTCATCCCGTTTCGCCTGGGCTTGCTCTTGCTCTTGACACCAGTTTTCTATTAGTTGACCTCCGACGCTGCTCATATCCCTTTCCGCACGAACGCACAAGGCTTTGAACCTGATCTTCAATGCCTTGGGAATTACAAGTTTGATGGTGTCTTTTTCATTTGCCATAACTTTATTTTCACACGTTTACGTGTGAAAAGTTTAAAATTCCCTTAGTTACCTATTCCCATATTCCCATAGCTGTGCTAGACTGAGGATGTACAAACGGAAAAGCGATCGCCCCTGGCCTGGAAAACTTGAGGGCGATCGCAATTCCACTATTCGTGTAATTCAAAGTCTATGATATCACAGCCAAAGTCAGTTACCGAGCTGCTCCGGGAAGAAATTCCTGATGTACCTCAAGGTAAGCAACCGATTCGTTTGCTGTTGTGTGGCGTTCCCAAAGCGGTAGAAAGTATCGTTAATCTGTTGCACGTTTTAGGTTTTGCAGAAGTTGGGGAATGGAGCCCGCCTCTACCATCGCCGATAGCGGGTGAGGTAATCCGGATTTTAACCCGTTACTGGAAAGAATAATCTTGGAGGGCGATCGCACGAATTGAAAAAGTGCGATCGGCCTTTCTGTCTCATTTAGGGCTTACCCATAAATACCAAAGAAACCGGGTTTTTTGCCGCTACTACGAGGCGTAGCGCGTCTTCTCGAAAAAACCCGGTTTCTGGCCTCCCGTAATTTGAGATAAAATATGGATAAGGCCTAAACATGACAAACAATTCAACAAAGTCAAATATTATGCAAGTTGTCATTCAACCTCCCTCCCTCATTGAAACCGGAATTAAAGTCGAAACAGTCAATAATCGCCCTTTGTTCAAATTTACTGATCGACTTCAACTCCATCTAGAAAGCCTTCTGGAAAAAAATAAAGTCAACGATCTAACGGCTGAAGAACAAGACGAACTCAAGGCCATCAACGAACTCGATCGCCTTTTTACTTACCTAAACTCCCTCCTCCTCGCTCAAAAATGACCCTTACCGAAGCAACCCGCCAATATGTAAGACAACGGGCTAAATATCTTTGCGAATATTGTCACTCTCCAGAAGAAATCAGCACCTCTCGTTTTACCATCGACCATATTAAACCCCGTTCTTTAGATGGTACTGATGATGTCAATAATTTAGCGCTTGCTTGTAGCCGTTGCAATCAACGCCGTTACAATTTTACAGTAGCTAGCGATCTAGAAACTCAAGCAGAAGTAGCTCTATTTAATCCTCGAAGTCAGCAATGGCAAGAGCATTTTATTTGGACGAGGGAGGGTACAAAAATTATCGGAGTTACAGCAATTGGTCGCGCTACTTGCGATCGGCTTGACGTGAATGACGAACGGTATCAAGGAGAGCGATCGATTCAGGAAGCACGCGGTTTATGGATTAAAGCTGGCTGTCATCCACCAACAGACGATCCCAGAGAAACGTAATAAACTCTTAGTCTGCGGAGGCAGACTTCGTTTGACCAGAAGCGGTTTCAACCGCCGAATAATACAGGCTATTTTGATGACATTCGATAGCGCGTCCAAAAACAATACAATACAACCAAAACCAACCATCCCGACACACAGCAAAACCCAGGAAGCGCAACATCAATATTGGGTGAAGACTGGGCGTTAACTTCAATCAATTGATTAACATAAGGTTGAACAAAGTTGTCATGAGCATCTTCTAATGCTTCGCGTTGTTTGATTCTGTCTTCTTGGTCGTTCATAATTCACCTCGTTTTGTGCTTATGAGGTAAATTATTTTTTTGGGCTTTTGCCCAATCAAGCAAAAACAAAAAATTCTGAAACCCTTGTATAATCGGGGTTAAGCGCTTGGGCAAACCAACTGGTTTGGGCAAACTTGCCCAAGCGACGATGAATTTTATTCAAAAGGTAGCGATGGCACGAAAATACGGGAAAAACGCCACCACAAAAAACAACGTTTTCAAACTGGTTGAGGCCTTACTCGCCCTCACGAATGGGGAAATTGGCGTGGCTGGGGATAAGCTGAAAGTTACGTTCCAGGATAATGGGGAAATAGCCGTTTCAGGGGACAAGCTGAAAGCTACGCTCAAGTTGCTATGGGAAAAGGAAAATGAGTTGCTGGTATCGGGGAAATTTCAGCAAAAACTCAACAACAACAAAACCAAAATTGTTGAAGGGATAACTAAGGAAGATTTATGTACATTGGTGGAATGCTTAGGAAAGGCGTTAGAACTCTCTCAACCCAATGATGAAAAGAATGTCAATAACTCCCAGAGAAGAGGAGAGGCAATCCAAGATGTTCTCGACTGTCTGAAAGACTTAGGTATACTTTACCTTAAACCTAGTGCAAGAAATCAAGGTTATTGGAAATTTTCCCTTAAGCTGAAGAATCAGATTAACCCCAAAGAAAATTTAGAAGTAATTGAGGAAAAGTGGAAGGTTAAATTTGGCTCCGTCACAGTCGAGATATCCCATGAAACTCCTAAACCTAAAGAAGAACCCATAAACTGGCAAGAAATCTGCCGCCAAAACCTCGCCCACCAACAGCAACTCACCACCAACCCTTTCACCAACGCCTGCGGGATGACTCCGCAACTCGATGGGGTTTATGTTCCCTTAGCCATTGTTGAACGCCAAAAACCCAAACCTCAGCCAAGGAATCAGCAGGAAGAAAAGGAAAAGGAAACAGAAAAACTGATTCCCATTGCTGAAGAAAGGTTTTTTGAGGATGTATTGCGACAAGGGAAAAGCGACATTAGTCAAGGGCGAAAAATTGCGATTATTGGCGAACCGGGTGCGGGGAAAACCACGCGGTTGCAGAAGATTGCTGATTGGATTTTAGAGCAAGAATTGGGGTTGCCGATTTGGATAGATTTAGCTGAATTAGGCGCGCAAAGTATCTGTGACCATTTGGAAAAGGTGTGGTTGTCTCGGTGTCCAGGAGGAGTGACGCGCGGTGATTTAGAAGCACAAATGAGTCGGGTTTGGTTGTTGCTGGATGGTGTGGATGAAATGGCCAACACTCAAGGAATGCAGCAGTTAGCGAAAGATTTGTCAAGGACATGGGTGCAGGCGGCGCGGGTGGTGGTGACTTGTCGGGTGAATGTTTGGGAGGCGGATAAAAATGCTTTTTCGGGGTTTGATGTGTTTCGCAATTTGGAGTTTAATTCGGAACAAGTTACGGAGTATATTCGCCGTTGGTTTGCGGGGATGGGGGATGCTGCGACGGGGGAAAGTTTGGAGGCGGAATTAGCAGAGTCGGAGAATTCCCGTCTCAAGGAGTTGATTCAAAATCCGTTGCGGTTGTGGATGTTGTGTCAAATTTGGAGTTCGAGACAGGGAACTTTACCGGATACTCAGGCAAAATTATATGCCAGTTTTATTAAGTATTTCTATCGCTGGAAAGAGCAAATTATCAAAATATATGAAAAGCTATGTGGCAAAAGTCACAATGAGTGTCAGAAACTTTTACATGAAGGGTTAGGAGAATTAGCCAAAGCAGCAATTGATGGCAAATCGAGTCGTTTTCGCTTGTCCTATCGGTTAGTGAGTCAGTATTTGGGAGATCGAAGCGATGAAACTTCTTTATTATCATTGGCGTTATCTCTGGGATGGTTGAATCGGGTTGGCATCGATTTTGATGAACCGGAAGAATCAGTCTATGCGTTTTATCATGCGACGTTTCAGGAGTATTTTGCGGCGTTGGCGGTGGATGATTGGGATTATTTTTTACCTCGGAATCATGTTGATTTTCCGGTGGTGGGGAAGGCATATCGGATTTTTGAAGCGCAGTGGAAGCAGGTGATTTTGCTGTGGTTCGGGCTGGAGGGTGTAGGGAAGAATGAGAAGGAAGCGTTTATTAAGGCGTTGGTTGAGTTTGAGGATGGGCGTGATATTGGTTTTTATAAAATTCGGGCGTATTTTCTCGCGGCTGCGGGGATTGCTGAGTTTAAGGATTGTAGTCTTGCTGATGAGATTGTGTCGCAAATTGTCAAGTGGGGATTTGCAGAAAAACAGGATAGTTTGCAAGTTTTTAGTCCTATTTTCGAGGTAGCAAGGGAGATACTAAAAGACACGGATCGGGAAAGGGCGATCGCCGCTTTAGTCGAGTTAATCGGTACTTTACAGAATGAAGATACCCGGTGGCAAGCGGTATATAGCTTAGCGGCAATAGACAAAAATAACGCAGTTGTAATCTCCGCTTTAGTCCAGTTGATCGGTACTTCACAGAATGAAGATCCCCGGAGGAAGGTGGAATATTTATTAGAGAAAATAGGCAAAGATAACCCAGTTGCGATCGCAGCTTTAGTACAGTTAATCCGTACTTCACAGAATGAAGATATTTGTAGGCAAGCGGCATATAGCTTAGGAAAAATAGGCAAAAATAACCCAGTTGCGATCGCAGATTTAGTCCAGTTAATTCATAATTCAGGTGATGAAAGTACCCGGTACCAAGCGGCAGATAGCTTAGGGAAAATAGACAAAGATAACCCCGTAGCCATCGCAGCTTTAGTCGAGTTAATCAACTCTGCTCAAAATCAACATATCCGATGTTTCGCGGCACGTAGCTTAGGGGAAATAGACAAATATCACCCAGTGGCGCTCGCAGCTTTCGTCGATTTAATCAACTCTGCTCAGACGAGAAATACCTGGAGAGCAGCGATATTTAACTTAGGAAGAGTAGGCAAAGATAATCCAGTGGCGACCGCAGCTTTAGTCGATTTAATTAATAGTGCAATTAGTAAATATACCCTGACAGATGCGGTATATAGTTTAGCAGAAAGAGGCGAAAACAAATCATTAGCGATCGCAGCTTTAGTCAAGTTAATCAATACTTCTCAGGATGAATATATCCGCAGTGCAGCGGCAGGTATCTTAGGGGAACTAGACAAAGATAACCCAGTGGCGGTCTCCGCTTTAGTCGAATTTATCAGCAATTCAGGTGATGAATATACTCGGGTGGAAGCGGCATATAGCTTAGGGGCAATAGACAAAGATAACCCAGTGGCGATCGCCGCTTTAGTCGAGTTAATCCGCAATTCAGATAATGAAAGAACCCGGAGCCTAGCGGCAGATAGTTTAGGGAAAATAAGCAAAGATAACCCAGTTGCGATATCGGCTTTAGTTGAGTTAATCAATACTTCTCAGGATGAATCTACTCGGAGGCAAGCGGCAAATAGCTTAGGGAAAATAAGCAAAGATAACCCAGTTGCGATATCGGCTTTAGTTGAGTTAATCAATACTTCTCAGGATGAATCTACTCGGAGGCAAGCGGCAAATAGCTTAGGGAAAATAAGCAAAGATAACCCAGTTGCGATATCGGCTTTAGTCGAGTTAATCAATACTTCTCAGTATGAATCTACTCGGAGCCAAGCGGCAGATAGCTTAGGGAAAATTATGAAAGGTAAACACTTCGCCACCGTAGTCTCAGGATTAAAAAATTACCTAACTTCCCAAGTACGTGCAAACGCTTTTGATCTCCTTATACCTCCCTTCAGAGTCATCTGGAACTGCGCCCAAAATCTGCCTTACCCAACTTTCTATCAAGCATGGCACCATCAACTCACCACACCCCATCCAGAAGTCCCAGAAACAACAGGAGTCGGTTCTACCCCCTTCACCCAAAGCCTCAATTTAGCAGATTTACCCAACATCCTTGATGCCAGACTTGCAGACACACAATTAATCGAATCCGTACAGCTAATTTGCATCGACACCAGCAAATTCATCGACTCCGATAACCCCGCCCTCGACATCTACGAACAATTCCTCGACCAAAACTGTCCCGAACGACTCAACGGCGAACCCGAAACCCTCCCCCAACTCAAATCCTACTGGAATCGACTCCGCCGCCACAGCAACAAACACCCCATCCTCATCTTCTACGAAGACCCCACATCCGCCGCGGCCCGAGGTTTTAGCCCTACTTTCCTCGATGCCCTTACCCGCTTCCACGGTACAATCTGTCTCATCACCGACTCACCTCATCCACCCCTGCAAACCTTCTCCCCCCATGACCCCGATTTACTTCAAACTGTCGTAAACTGGCTCAAACGACTTCATCTAGAGTCCTAAGTTTTGACTGTCGGGAGTTACGCATCAAAACCAAAGAAACCGGGTTTTTCACTTTAGTTAAAGGTCGGGATGCAGTATTCTCGCAAAAAACCCGGTTTCTGACTACCCGCAAACCAAAGAAACCGCGTTTTTGGCCGCTTCTACGAGGTGTAACGAAGTATTATCGAAAAAACCCGGTTTCTGACTACCCGCAAACCAACGTTGGCTAGAATAAATTTAATTAATTTACATCAACATGAAAATAAATCGGCTTGATTTCGTGATATAATGAAAACCTTAAATAAATCCCCGAAAAAAAGCAATGTCTGAAATTACTATAGACGAAACCAAACTTAAAGAATTGCTCAAAGCAGCGATTTTTGAGTTATTAAAAGAACAAAAAGAAGTATTTTCTGAAATTTTAACAGAAGCCCTAGAAGATATAGGGATAGAAAATGCTATCAAAGAAGGCGAAAATACTGAAACAGTCAGCCGCGAGCAAATTTTCAAAATCCTGAAGAGACAACCATGAATGTGGAGTTTAAAAAGAGCTTTGAAAAGGATTTACTCAAGATTCTTGAGGCCGATTTGTTGCAAAGAATTCAGGAAGCGATAGAAGAAGTTGAGAACGCCGAAAAATTAAATGAAGTCAGCAATGTTAAAAAACTAAAAGGTGATGCAGACTACTATCGCCTTAGAGTGGGTGATTACCGAATCGGTATTAAAGTTAATGATGGCGTAGTCTATTTCGTCAGGATACTCCACCGCAAAGAGATTTACAGATACTTTCCGTAATCATTTTAGCCTTCACCCCATCCTCACCAACTCAAACTAAAATTAATCTTTAATTATTGTCAGGCCGGAAGCGCAAGCAGTTGAGCGATCGCACTCTCTGAATTGTTTCAAAATCGCGATCGTTATGAACTAGAATAAGTTGGTGTTCGATCGCCAGTTGGGCAATGCAGCAGTCGATACTACTTCTAACCGTTAACCCCTGTCGTTGCAAATCGTAATAAATCCGAGCAGCCGCTACCCAAGTATTAGGCGTAGACTCGATGTAGTCTTGTTCTTGGAGATAAGTTTCTAATAGTGTCCACTCCCGTTCATCTCGGCAACCTTGCAAAAGTTCCATCTGAGTAAATCGGTTCAGAAAAATACTTTCCTCATTGATTATTGCTTCCAGGGATTGGCGTACTACACCTGTCCTGTCGCGGAAAACGCTGATCCAGACTGATGTATCAATCAGAAACATTTCGGTTTTCCCGCAAAGCTTTGTAGTCGTACTCAGTCGTAAATTGAATTTGTCCGCTTAAATCAAGTAGGTTCCGCTTTTTACGGGTGCGAATTAATTCTTGCAAAGCAAAGTCAATCAATTCTTTTTCTGTTTTGAAATTGGTTAAGCGAAAGGCTTCTTTAACCAATTCTTCGTTAAGTTCAACGGTGGTTGTCATGGTTAATGGTGGATTTCATTCTCTCATTCATTATGGCATAGCCACACCCAACCCTTAACCTAGCCCAACTTCCCCAAATCCTGGTTTCCCCAACTCACCGAAACCAACCTCAACCAAACTCTTTAACTCCTCTGCATCAACGACACCAAACTCAAACTACCCAGATTCCCGACTTCTTAAAAAAGTCAGGAATTTACAAATAGTTAAATTGTCAAGGTATTCTACATACTTATGACTTGGGCGTATAAGTCGATCGCACTTGCAACTCCTTCAACTGCTTCTCATCCACCCCAGCCGGCGCATTCGTCAGCAAACAACCCGCCTGCTGCGTCTTCGGAAACGCAATCACATCGCGAATCGATTCCTCACCAGCCAACAGCATCACCAACCGATCCAAACCGTAAGCAATGCCTCCGTGGGGCGGAGTTCCATACTCAAACGCATCCAACAAAAAGCCGAATTTATTGTAAGCTTCCTCAGTCGATAAGCCGATCGCCTCAAACACCTTTTCCTGAACTTCCCGCTGATAAATCCGCAAAGAACCGCCGCCGATTTCTGTACCGTTTAACACCAAATCGTAAGCTTGAGCCCTCGCAGTTTTCAAATCATTAATATCGTCAGGATGCGGCGCAGTAAACGGGTGGTGCAATGCTTCCAAACGCTTCTCGTCAGCGTTCCATTCAAACATCGGGAAATCTGTCACCCACAGCAGATTCATCTTGTCTTTATCAATCAATCCCAATTCGTTACCCACGAACAAACGCAATCTATCCAAAGTCTTATTGACAGTTGTCACATCAGCCGCTGCGAATAACAACAAATGACCTGGTTGCGCGCCCGTGCGATCGAGCAATTCCTGTTTTTGCGCTTCCGTCAAATTATCCTTAATGGCGCCGATCGTATCAATTTCGCCGTTATCCCGCACGCGGATGTAAGCCAATCCCTTCGCACCGGCTTCGCTGGCTTCCTTAAACAAATCGCCACCCGGTTTAATCCGCACGTTAGAAATGGCATCATTCCCGCCCGGAATCGGCAAAACTTTCACAATTCCGCCCGCAGCAACCGCCCCGGAAAATACCTTAAATCCCGAATCTTTCATCAAATCGGAAACATCGACTAATTCCATACCGAAGCGAGTATCCGGTTTATCGCTACCATAGCGATCCATCGCTTCAGCGTAAGTCAAACGCGGAAAAGGACGAGGCAATTCTATGCCTTTGACACTTTGGAAAATCTGGGAGACTAAACCTTCGTTTAATTCGATAACTTCTTCTAAAGACATGAAACTCATTTCCATGTCTAATTGTGTGAATTCCGGCTGTCTGTCGGCGCGCAAATCTTCATCGCGGAAACAGCGGGCAATTTGATAATATCTGTCCAAACCCGAAACCATTAACAATTGTTTGAACAACTGCGGCGACTGCGGCAAAGCGTACCATTCGCCCAAATTGACGCGGCTGGGCACTAAATAATCTCTCGCACCTTCAGGAGTCGATCGAGTTAAAATCGGTGTTTCAACTTCAATAAAACCTCCCACATCTTCCAGGTGGCGACGCATAGCTTTCACAACTTGGTGGCGAAGTTGCAAATTGCGACTCATACGATCGCGCCGCAAGTCCAAATAGCGATATTTCAGGCGCAAATCTTCGCGCACGCTTTCATTTTCTGCCGTCGCCACCTGAAACGGTAACTGTTTGCGAACCGCATTCAACAACTCAATTTCGTCAGCATAAATTTCCACCTCACCCGTAGGCAATTTCGGGTTGAGGGACTCTTCGGGGCGGTTGGTGACTCGCCCAGTAATTTTAACCACGTATTCGCTGCGTAAAGCCTCAGCCCCGTGATAGGAATCGGGGGTGCGTTCAGGATCGCTGACAATTTGCACAATACCCGATCGATCGCGCACATCCAGAAAAATCACCCCGCCATGATCGCGGCGGCGATCCACCCAGCCGTAAAGGGTGACAGTCTCTCCGATGTGTTCGCTTCGCAGTTCGCCGCAGTAGTAACTTCTCATGGTTGGGGGTTATGGACTAAAAATAATGCTTTTTGATTATAGCGCTTAGTGTCAAAACCTTTTATGAACAGGCAAGATGCCTGTGCCACAAGAAAATTCAATCTTTGTGGAACAGGCATCTTGCCTGTGCTTTAAAATGGTGTCATATCTGAGTTTAATCCTTCTTGTCAAAAAACGCCGTCAGCGCGTTCCATGCAGACTTAGCCGCATCCGTCAAGCGAGTGCCGATCGACTCAATTTGCTTCACAATAAGGTGCCAATTCTTTTCAGCTTCCGTGTGAATGTGGTCAACAGCTTGTTCGATGCGATCGCGTTCGATCAATTTATTTTGTTCCACCGCTTCTCGCGCTTGTCGCACTGCTTTCAAATAAGCTTCGCGACTGACTTCGCCAGCATCTTGCACCTGCGCTTGCGCCCGCGTTTTAATCGCATCTACCACCAGCCAATTTTTCTCAGTTTCTTTTTTAATCAGCTTGACTGCTTCTGTGAATCTCTCGTGGGCGAGATCCTTATTTTCTTCGATCGCCCCGGAGGCCTTATTGACAGCTTTTAAATAAGCTTCGCGGGTGAGTTCGCCCGCTGCTTGCACTTCGGCGGTGGCGCGTTTTTTAATTGCTTCAAACAGCGCCGCAGTTTCTGCGATCGCCTCATCAGTCGCGTCGGGCATCTCTTGTTTGACGAGCTCCGTCGTTTCGAGAGTTGCCTCTAAAACTGGTTCCTCGGTTACTTTTGGATCTGTCATATCAATCTTCTCCTGTGGTAGCAAACATTTTGAAAAAAACTAACAGTCCCCGGACGCAGACTTTGTATGTGTAGCGCCAGAAGGAATTGTGGTCTTTTATACAGACTTTGTACCTGTAGCGCCAGAAGGAATTCTGGCATTTAATAAGAACTAGGCAATTATTGTTCCAGCTTTATCAACTTTTGTATCCGCGCTTACCTAGTTGGAATGACCTCAGTTCTATTACATTATATCTACCAAAGTTGCTCTAGTGTGTAGGATACCGCCAACTTGCAGGTACGGTTTAGCGCACTTAAATTTGTGATAAGTCTCTCTACCTAAAAAAACACACACCAATAAACTTGGTTTCTCAACACAATAAAACTGGCAAATTTAAGAGTTTCAATCTTCCAACTGCAAATCTTCGCTATCGTCCGTATATAACAAGTGGTGACGCCTTTGAGCGTGCAGTAAAGATTGAGGAAATTCGTACTGAGATAAGAGGATATCTTCGAGCGCAACTTTCATTTGATTGGCGCAGATATCTGGCGGCACTTTACCCATTCCCGTACCCATGCCGGGAATAGCGATAGTTTCAATGATATGTTTCACTGGTGTTCCATCTGGGACTGAGCCAAATTTTACGAGAGTCAAAATAGCGCGGGTTGCTAGATAAACATTTACTGTTTCTCTTAAAACTGTGGGAACGCGCATAATTGGGGCAGCTATTAAATATGGAATTTCAGCATGATCGGTGTCTACAATTTCTGCCATTCCTACTAAGAGTTCGCCGTGATGTCGAGCCTGAATTAGTTTTTGCAAGCGTTCAAGAACCTGCCCTCCAAAATATTCCGAAATTTCTAACTCTAAGCCGTCGTCCATGAAACCAAAACTATTCCCCGGACTAACAATAGCATCACATTTCACATCAAATATTGAACCGTGATGTATCTTGACATTTTCCATACTGCCGCAAGTGCTTTCCCAGGCTCTAACTAAGCCATCGTCTAAGGTAGCCAGCACAATTTGCATAAATACTCTCTCTTAATTTTAATTGCGAACAGCTAGAGCGCTCCTAAATGATTCCGATAAATTTGTAGGGGTAGTGCTACCCCTACTCCCCGTGCCTACCCCCTATCTATCGGGCAACCACGGGGAGTAGGGGTCGGATTGCCCCTACAATAATTATGAGAATGATTTAGGATTGCTATAGAGCGATCGCCAATTTAATCCTACAATACTTTACATAAGTCCGCTGAATCTAAAATCCATCTCTATATCAAGTAGCAAATATTGAATAGCTGTATGCTGCAATACCCCAATCTGCGCCACCCGATCGCAATTAGTTTAGGTGCGGTTGCCGGCGCTTTGAGCCGGTATTATATCACCTTGTGGTTTGCCAATCGTTTCGGGACGGCTTTTCCCTACGGAACTTTTTTTATTAACATCACGGGTTGCTTGGCTATGGGATTTTTTATCACCCTCGCTTTTGAACGAGTGCCGACTATTCCGTCGGAAGTACGGTTAATGGTAGCAACGGGCTTTTTGGGAGCTTATACTACTTTTTCAACTTACGGTTTAGAGACGAATGTCTTGTGGCGCGATCGATCTTACAGCATCGCCGCTTTTTACTGGGCCGGCAGTGCCATACTAGGAGTAATTGCAGTTCAGTTAGGTGTGATTATAGCACGAATTGGCAAATAGATAAAATCGGTTTTTTCCAAATAATACCAGTTTAAGAAATAAATGCAACTGTAGGCAAACTCTCCACCCATACTGGAGCATCTCAATGAAAGCAGCCCAGCTAGAAATGGGAGTTTTGAGGTTGTGAGGCAGGAGTTTTGAGGCAGGAGGCAGGAGGAAAGAGGCATAAGGAAGGAGCTAGAAGAAGTATTTTTACCAATATGAGATGCTCCCACCCATATAGCATCAGTCACTCGATTTGATCTCAGGATTGTGGACAATACCTACTAAGTTTTTTGATCTCATATCATGTCCGATCGATTAACGCTAATATCCCGGTCGGGGCGGGTTTTTGAGATTGTCAATTATTGGCAGGTATTGTTGGGAAACCCGCCCCTACAAAAATCGATCTCGCTCGACTGGACATGATATCACACACCCTTAACCTAATACAGGGAGAGAATCGTGTTTGGCGGCTGAGGGGCTAAAGTCTTCAAGCTGTTTCCCTATCTTGTTTTCAGTTTACTCTTTCTCGGTTAAACTCACGTTTAATAAATAATGCTTATGGCCCTCCGATATCGCTGTTCTCAAAAGAACGGTTGAGGATTTAAACAGTGTTTGGTGCGTTTATGCTCGTACATGAGTTTGTCAGCCTTGGCCAGCAATTGCTCTAATAAAACTTCATTGTTTAAATCCCCAAACTCCACACCCAGGCTTATTGATATATAAGCTCGCTCAGACTTTTGATTAAAGCGATCTATATTTTCTTGCAGCCGAGCATGGAAATTAGTAGATGAATCTCCCGAAAAGTTAGGAATAAATAAAGCAAATTCATCTCCTCCCAGTCGAGCCACAATATCCGCCTCACGAAAGGTTTGCTTTAATATTTGAGCTGCGTCAACGATTACTCTGTCTCCCATTTCGTGTCCGAAAGTGTCATTAATCTTTTTCAAACCATCTAAGTCAGCGAATAAAATAAAATAGGATGTTTGTGTGCGTCGAGCAATTTTTAGTTGTTGATCGGCTAGTAAAAAGAAGCCTCGTCGGTTATATAATCCAGTTAATTGATCGGTCACGGATAGCTGCCTTACTTCTGCTTCTGCCCTCAGACGTTCTTGGATTTCGTGTTCTAAACGTTTATTTTGTTCGAGCAGTTGTTGGCGTTGCTGTTGGATGAGTAATTGATTTTTTACTCGCATCAGCACTTCCTGCTCTTGAAAGGGTTTGGTAATATAGTCTACACCACCCAGTTCAAAGGCTCGTACCTTGTTTTCTAGTCGTTCGAGCGCACTGATAAAAATAACCGGTATCTGAGCAGTCGCTTCCGATGCTTTTAACTTTTGGCAGACTTCGTACCCATTCATCTCCGGCATATTGATGTCAAGTAAAATTAGACTCGGTGGGTCGCGATGAACACCTTGGAGTGCCATTCTGCCGTTGAGCGCTTTACGCACAATATAGCCCTGTGACTCTAGAATTTTGGCTAACAGGCGCAAATTGTCTGGGGTATCATCCACGATGAGAATATTCGTTTGGGCGGCAAGTTTGAATAAAGCTGTCATGGTCTTTTTCCTAAATCTGGGTGAGAGTTGCGATCGCTTCAAGCTGAAAGTTATCGACCAGAGATGTCATCGCCTCGATGAAATCTTGTTTCTCCTTGGGAATTTGAGCGATAAGTTCATAAAGCTTATTATCACTAAGATCGAGTGCTGCTTCATGAACTTCTGCAATCCACTTGGTGGGCATGGTTTTTACGTCGGGAGTAAATATCTTTGGTGGCGAAGCTGATGAGTCTGGTGAATTTTTTTCGGCGTAGCAGTAGCGGACGCCCAAGTGATGAGCTATTTTGTCGAAAAGTGTGCCTTCAGTAAACGGCTTGGCAATGTAGTCATCGCAACCGACTTGCAGGCTGGCGATGCGATCGTCTTCAAAAGCATAGGCAGTGAGGGCAATGATGCGTGTCATTTGCTCTCTCGTGTCTGCTGATGACTCATGACTCATGACTAATGACTCTTGTGCTCGAATCTGTCTCGTCGCTTCATAACCATCCATGACAGGCATTTGAATGTCCATCAAAATCAGGTCAGGGTGCCATGTTTGCCAACGATCGATCGCCTCTACCCCATTTTCCACCGCACACACATCAAACCCAACTGACTCCAGCAGCGTCACCAGCAGTTGCCGATTTTCTGGAACGTCTTCTACTACTAGAATTCGGTAGATAGGTTGCCCAGGTTCGATCCCGATAATCCGATCGCTAATTTCAGGTTCCTCTAAATCAAGGGATTCTGGTAGTTCCAAAACGACTTGGCAGGTAAAAGTCGATCCTCGATCCAGGGTGCTTCGCACGGTGATATCGCCTCCCATCAGACGCGCAAACTCACGACTGATAGACAGTCCTAAACCTGTTCCTCGATCGTGACGATCGCGATTGCTTTGCCTGAAGGCGTCAAAAATTGATTCTAAATCTGAGGGAGAAATGCCAGATCCGGTATCCTCAACTTCGAGAGACAGGGTAATAGTGGGTTTAATATCGGATGGATTAGTGGGGCGATCGCAATTTGTACCGCATGGCATATCATCAGATGAAAAAGCTCGTCCCCGCAGGGCTATGCTTCCTGTTGTTGTAAATTTGAGCGCGTTCCCAAGCAGATTAATCAAGATTTGGCGAAGTTTTGCTTGATCGCCACAGACATAACGGGGGACAGTAGCATCCCACTCGCTGCTAAGATGTAACCCTTTCTCACCCGCTTTGAGAGTGAACATCTCGTTAATAGAACCCAGCAGTCGATGCAGATTAAAACAGCTTGTACTCAGTACCAATTGCCCTGCTTCAATCCTAGACATTTGCAAAACATCGTCGATCAATGTCAGCAGGTGTTCTCCACTACGGGTAATGATGCCTAAATGCTCTTGAAATTCTTCTGGGATATGGGGGCTGCGGTTCATAAGCTGGGTAAATCCCAGAATGGCGTTGAGTGGCGTTCTGAGCTCGTGGCTCATGTTGGCAAGGAACTGGCTTTTGGCACGGTTGGCGATGGCGGCCCTTTCTGCAGCGTGTTCTAGGGCAGCTTGCGAAAATTCTAACACCGCCAGCATGAGGATATGTCTCATTTCGGCAGCAGCTTCTAACTCTGCAATCTGCCACGGATAAGACATCTCCCGCACTGTCTCTTGCCACAGTTCAAAGGATTTGCGGGGACACAGGTGCATTTTTCCAATTTCGTCGATCGACACAGCATCCTGTGGATTACCTGCCCAGTTTACTGTTTGAATTTGCTCTGGTCGGAACCAAAGGATGTGGTATGACTTTTGTTTGGCGTAGCATAGCAAGATTGAGATTGCTAAAACACCGCTAGCTCGATCTTTGAATTGCTTCGCTTGGGGATAAAACTGAGACAAAGAAGCTGTTGCAAACACTCGTTCTTTGTTCTGTTGCAGCAACCACTGCACGAGTTCGTCAACCTCAGCTTCAGATGGTGTTTTACCTACCAATGTCAGACGACCATCGAGCAGAATTGCAGCTCCATGAGCATGAACTAAATCTAGCAATTGAGAAGCATTTTCGGTCAATACCTGTGCGATAAAATTAGAATCTCGCCGGAATGCCTGCTGAAGTTGATCCTGAATAGTTTTCGCCTGCGATCGGTAAACGTTCAATTCTCGCTCTTGCTGATGCACCAGTTCGATCGAGGCAAATTGTCCTAAAAATTCACAGGTTTTACGAGTTTCGTAATCTACCAATCGCGGGCTGTAATGGTGACAGGCAATTAATCCCCAGAGGCGCCGATCGTCAATTAACGAAATCGTCAGTGTCCCAGCCACTCCCATATTCTGCAAATATTCAATGTGGTAGGGAGATACTCCCCTTAACACACAAGCACTTAGATCCTGGGGTGTATTGGTTAGGGGATGGTTGGTGGGAATTAGGCGGGCGGGGGTGTAATTAATATTGGGAATTTGGCGCACCCAATTGCTGTAAAATAATTGGCGGGCGGGTACGGGAATATCGATCGCCGGGTAATGCAATCCCAGGTAGCTTTCTAGATAGCTTTCTTTCTCTTCAGCAATCACCACCCCATGATCATCGGCTTCAAAGCGATAGACCATCACGCGATCGAACCCGGTCATGGCTTTCACTTCTCTAGCAATGGTTTGAGCTAAATCCGAAAGACCGATCGCACTGCGAAAGTTCAGGATAACTGTTTGCAGACGATCGTAAAAATCGATTGAATGATTATTTTCAATAGTCAATTGGGGTTCGATCTCCAGAATCAACTCATCTGGTAGCTGATGCAGTGTGCTTCTATATGTTTGAATCGAGCCGTCTTTGAGAGGGATTTTTAGATCGAAACCCTTATGAATGTTTAGTTGTTCTTGAGTTAAATACCTAACAATTTCTTGTACTCGATCGTGACCCAATAACTCTGGCAATGGCTGACCTAGCAATTCTTCGGCAGAAATGCCCAAAAACTGTTCTACATTTTCACTGACTTGTAAAATATTGAGGCTGTTTCGTTGCATCAATAAAACGATTCCGTGTGGCTGAATATGACCGGGAGCATACACGGATTCTTCACTGCATTCCTCTAAAATTTTTAAATTTAAAGGAGTGAATTGGAAAATTTTGGGATTTTTCTGAGGCATTTTAGAGCAGTAATTATCAATAAAAATTAAGGACAGTTTTTTCAGGATTTACCAATAATTAAATTTAATTCTTGTTAGCTGTTCCTAATTCCCTAGTCCTAATCAAACGTTTAACTGCACAACAGCTTATAAATCAATACGGTTCAGTTAAGCCCGATCCCCCCTAGCCCCCCTTCTTAAGGGGGGGACAAGAACTTACTCAAAGTCAACCCCTACTCCCCAACAATCAGGGGGATTTAGGGGGATCTCCGGGGAATAAACAGTTTTAACTGCACAACAGCTTATAACTCCAATGGAGAAATTCCTATTTGGAAATTACCTTGAATTAGATTAAGGATTTTCTCAAATTGATACTGGTTGGCGAGTTCCGTCACATAACTACCCAATTGAGCGAGGTCAGAGGAAAGTTGAGCTACCAGTTCAACGATCGCCACATCATCCCCACATAAAGCAGCATCTTGCAACTCAACCACCCATTCTTTTGGTAATGTCGCCAGAAGCGTTGGATCGAGGGAATCTGAAAGCCCAGAGGCAACAGAACAGAAGTAAGAAGGAAAACAATCTGTTCCCCGTTCCCCGTTTTCTGTTTCCTCTTCCAGATATACATATTCTAAACCTAGGTATTCCGCCATCTTAAGAAATAGGGTTTGTTCCCGGAAGGGCTTGCTGATGTAGTCGTTGCAGCCAGCAGCCAAGGCTAGGGTGCGATCGCTCTGGGAAGCCTGGGCCGTAAGTGCAATAATGGTACTGTTCTGTCCGTCTTCCATTGCCCGAATTTGCTTCGTAGCCTCGTATCCATCTAACACG
This sequence comes from Microcoleus sp. B7-D4, assembly GCF_036705125.1. NCBI lineage: Bacteria > Bacillati > Cyanobacteriota > Cyanophyceae > Oscillatoriales > Microcoleaceae > Microcoleus > Microcoleus sp. B7-D4. The sequence goes on along the minus strand of NZ_JAUBTT010000045.1, from coordinate 7,266 downwards.
GGCATCCGAATGTCCATCCAGGTTAGGTCGGGTTGCCATTCTTGCCAAATCTGCACCCCTTCCTGTCCGTTGGTAGCTTCTTTTACCTCTAATCCTAATTGTGTCAGTAATCTGACCATTAGCAAGCGATTTTCTGCTTGATCGTCAACCACCAAAATGCGACGATCCGGTTGACCGGGAGCCAGCCCAATCACGAGGCGATTATTCTCTTCGGGCGTAACATTAACTCCACTGATGGGGCTGACGGGAAGGGTAAAAGTGAAGGTACTCCCCTCTCCCAGAGTGCTGGTGACAGAAATTTCTCCGCCCATGAGTTCCAACAATTTGCGGCTAATGGTTAGACCTAGCCCAGTACCGCCGGTCAATAGCTTCCCAGCTTGGGCTTGCACAAACGCATCGAAGATGGTATTGAGTTCGATCGGTGCAATCCCTACACCTGTGTCAGCGACTACAAACTGGAGAATCGGCCGAGTTGTGGCTAATTCCCCTGTACCGTTCGCCTCAATGCTGACTTGCAAAGTAATGGTTCCCTGATGGGTAAATTTGATAGCATTACTCAGCAGATTGAGCAAAACCTGACGCAGTTTTTGAGCATCGACAAGCATAAATTGGGGGACTTCTGGCGCAATCTCGAAACAAAGGTCAAGTCCTTTAGAACTTGCTCGTTCCGCCAACATATTTCGGAGGGAATGCAGTAGCGCAATTAAGTCCAATCCGCTTTCTTCAACGGTGAAGTGTCCCGATTCAATTTTGGAAAGATCCAACACATCGTTAATCAAACTCAAGAGGTGATCCCCACTCCGCCGAATTGTTTGCAGGTCTTCTTTTTGGTTTGGAGTTAGAGAGGGGTCATGGGTCATTACCTGAGCAAATCCTAGAATCACGTTGAGGGGAGTGCGTAATTCGTGGCTCATATTGGCTAGGAAGGTACTTTTTGCCAAGTTCGCTTCTTCTGCGACTTCCATTGCGTGCTGCAGTGTCAGTTCTTTTTGTTTGCGATCGCTAATATCTTGCCCAATGCCCAAAAAATGCCCGCTAGAAAGCCGCACGTTTGCCCAAGATGTCTCTAACTGCTGTCCGGTGGCAGTCAGTGTTGTGAAATCCTTCCACTTCCCGGTTGCCGATAGCATATGTTCTAAGACATTTTGGCAATAAACCGGGTCAGGATAACACTCAGCTAAGATATTTTTTTGCTGCCAATCTTCTAGCGGCCAACCTAAAATGTTTTCAAATTCCGGGTTGAGCAATTCGATTTGACCTTGCCTGTCAAATAAAGCAATCATCACTGGGATATTATCGACGATTGTTTGAAACATCTCTTTCTGATAGCGCAGAGCTTCCTCTGCCTGTTGTCGAGCTGTAATATCTCGCAGAAAGGTAGTAAAAATAATTTCACCGTTGATCTCGATCTTGGCAATGGAAGCCTCTGCCGGAAACTCTGAGCCATCTTTGCGTCGTCCAAAAATGGCTCCTCGCTCTGCCATTTGCCTTGCAGAGCCTCCCTTATGGGCATAGTGGCTGATGTGCTGATGGTGAGCATCGGCAAAGCGCGAGGGCATCAACATCGCCAGGGGTTTCCCTAAAATTTCCTCAGCCGCGTAACCAAAAATTTGTTCAGCTCCCTTGTTAAACAAAGTGATTTGCTGATTGGTATTGATCGAAATGATCGCATCGCTGGCAATTTCTAAAATTCCGGCAAATCGCGCTTGAGAGATTTTTAACTCGATTTCGGATTGTTGGCGATCGGCTTCGTTGCGTTTACGCTCGCTAATATCCCGGCAGATACAGAAGTTCATCATCTCATCTTCTAATTCCACTCGGTTCCAGCTAATTTCCACGTCATACACGGAACCATCCTTGCGGCGATGTCGCGTCTCAAACAGCGGAATAACCTCATCTCTCTGGAGTATAAGTTGTAGTTCTTCCTTCGTCCATTCAGCATCCCAATCAAACACACTCAGATTTAGGGTTTCTTCTAGGGTGTAGCCCAGCATTTGAGCAAAACTGCAGCTAGCTTCGACAACTTTTCCCACGCGATCCATGACAACAACACCGTCCAGTGAAGTGTTGAAGAAGGTTTTACTCCGCAAGAGTTCCTTTTCTAGTGCAAGTTCGGCTTTTTTGCGATCGCTAATATCTTTCATGAAGCAGTAATGCCCCAAAAATTGATGCTGTTCGTCGTAAGTTGAAATCATCACCAATTGCTTATAAAAAACAGAACCGTCTTTACGGACTCCTTTCGTTTCAACTTCAACTCTGCCCTCTTGCACCATCAGCCAATAGGCTGCAACCAGTTTTTTCAACTCATCGGGATGTACGGTTTTTTCCCAAGACATCCCCACCATTTCTTCTGGCTGATAGCCTGTCACGTCAGAATATGCTTTATTGGCATAGAGGTAACGCCCTTGTACATCCAGTTTGGAAATGCCGGACAGCGCATTTTTCATCACTTCACTCAGTTCTCTAAGCTCTGCTTCTGCTTGTTTGCGAGCGGTGATATCTTCTGAAAAACAAAGTAGGTACTGGGACTGATGCTGTTCATCGTCAATGGGAATCTCCACCGTATGCAGCCAACGTTTTCCCAGACTATGACTGTCAATGACTTCCTCGATAATATCCTCAGTCTTACCTTTATCAAAAACTTCTCTATCCTTTTGGTCAAAAAAGATAGCCTGTTCTGTTGGGAACAAATCATAGCCAGTTTTGCCGATCGCTTGTTCGGCTGAAATGCCAAATAACCGTTCGCTGGTTTTATTCCAAAACTGAAATACACCAAATTGTTTAGGCTGTGCGTCCTTAACAAAAACCGCAACTGGTAAATTATCCAGCAGTGCTTGTAAGAAATTGCGAGTTTTTTGGATTTCCAGCTCTACTTTTTTGCGCGAGCTTATATCAATAAACGTAACTACAACTTGTGTGATTTGACCGTGGCGATCGAGTTCCGGGTAGGCATTAACTAATACCCAAACACAACTATCAATTTCTTTTTTAATTCCTAAAACATAATTTTTGATGGAACTTCCACTGGATAAAACCTGATTCACGGGATATTCCTCTAGGGGCATCTCGCTGCCATCTTCCCGCACCAAATGCAATGCCGGATCGCTCACGGGTTTTCCCAGTATTTGATCCATTGAAAACCCTAGTAATTCAGCGGCCGTTTCATTACATAATTGGACGCTGGTATCTGTCGCATGAATCACAAAACCCGCATTTAAGTTATCGATCAATTGCCGATATCTGGCTTCGCTGACCTGTAAAGCAACTTCAGCTTGCTTGCGCTCCGTAATGTCGGTGTGAGAGCCAGTCATCCGAATTACGTTACCTGCATCATCCCAAAGCGCCTGACCGCGATCCAAAATCCATTTGTAGGAACCATCTTTGCAGCGAAGGCGATGTTCTGTGATATAAAAAGGAGTTTTCTTGGCAAAATGATCTTGAATGACTTGCATCACCCATCCCAAATCATCGGGATGTACCAGATTAGCCCATTCGTCTAGCATGTTTTGGATTTCATGGTCTTCATAGCCCAGCATTTCCTTCCAACGACTAGAAAAGAAGACCTCATTGGTTTGAACATTCCAATCCCAAATGCCGTCATTGTTCCCGCGTACAGAAAGTTCCCAGCGTTCTTCACTTTCACGTAGTGCTGCTTCTGCTTGTTTGCGGTCAGCAATATTCCGGCCAATCTTTGAGGCTCCAATTATATTCCCTGCTTGGTCTTTAATGGGGGAGACACTCATCGAGACATCGATTAATGTTCCATCTTTCCTCAGCCTCTTTGTATCGTAGTGTTTGATGCGTTCTCCTCGCTGGATTTTGGTGATAATTTCGTTTTCCTCATCTCGATAGTCTGCGGGAATCAGTTTTCTCCCTGATTGCCCTACTATTTCGGCGGCTGTATAGCCAAAAATTGTTTCGGCTCCTACATTCCAACTTGTAACTACACCCTCTAAATCTTTGCTGATAATGGCATCTTCCGAAGATTCAACGATCGCAGCTAGTCGAGCGATCCCAATTTCTGCCTGTTGTCGCTGGTGAATTTCCCATTGCAACTGGCAATTTACTTTTTTGAATTTATCGACTTCGCCATAACTAACTTGTGCGAGATACACGACCAAAATCAGCAGCCACACTAAAATTAAGCCACCAATTAACACAACTGTTGGCAAATAAAAATCTTCTTTTCCTACTAAATATAAGTTGGGATAAATATCTACTCGCCACTCTGCACTATAGGCTCTTATTACAACTGTTTTATGCAGTGAAGGATGAGATAAAAGCTCTTGACCGTAGATCAAATCTGTGCCATCATATATAGCCACTTTGTACCCAAGAGGCACTTTTAAAATACTGTCAAAGAGAGTTTTAAACTTAAAAACTCCGACAATAAACCCATCAAACCGCTCCCCTACAAATAAAGGAAAACTTGCTAGAAATCCTTGACCACCTTGAGCGAGGGAAACATTGCGAGTTAACATAGGTTGACGCAAATCACGAGCCACTTGCAAAGTGATTTTGCGACGCAGTTCCAGATTAAGATCTAGGTTTTGCGCTGCCTCATTCCCAGCCAGTGGCACAATCGATCGCACTTTAAATGATGGATCGACTAATGCGATCCCCTGATAACCGTAGAAATCCTTTACATAAGCCTCAGCATCGGCTTCCCAAATAGCCTTTGGTGTACCGCCATTGGCTGCCCAGCGATTCGCCATGTGCCGAAGTGTCAGCATCCGAATTGATAATTCTTGGGTCAGTTGTGAATGAATCGCATTGGCTTCCTGCTGAATTAACTGCTCGATGTGAATTTGTCCGTTGATGGTTAGCTGTTGCCACGTAAATAAAACAGCAAGAGAGGCCACCACACCAAGCAAAAGAGGTAGCAATCGTTTAAGTGGTGTTTGGCATAAAGTTATAATTCCCTTGAGTCGAGGTCTCATCATAAATTAAGCGATAAATGAATAGATGTGTATTCCCTTTCTTGGGCTAGAGTTGGGTAATTTAATGAGGCAATAAAAAAAGTTGCGAGCGTGAAAACCGGTTAGGCATAAGACAATATCTAAACTTTATACCCCCTCAAGTGAGCTATTAGATTTCACCGACAAAGAATGTTGTTCATTAAGCCCTAGCCCTTTAACTAGATTTAGAGAGGGCGATGAGCAACATCTGTTCAGATTGTAAATAGGTGTTGTTTGCCAACATTGGCGACAAAACCAGTAGATTTGATGCTGGCGAACGTGACGCAGCATTTGATTCGAGCAGCAGGGGCAGTGTGTCATAAAGACCTATTTTTTAACTAAGGGGTATTTCACTATCGTTGCCAAGTGCTGTAAGCTCGCTTGCAGCAACCATAACAAGACCCTAGAGAAAAAAAATAAAGATTTGGTAAAGAAGATAAAATGGTTAAGGAAAAGATACAAGTTTAAACATTCCGTAATGCAATTAAGATTGCAGAGAATTTTTATCCCACAATACCCACCTTGTAATGTCCCATCTAGTTTGTTATAATTCTACCCTATTCAGATGCAGCTTTTGATCCCCATTCCTACATAAAACGGTTTTCCTGTTCCCTGTTCCTTGATTTGATATGAGGGTCTCAATCCCCGCCCTACACATTGGCAGTTGGAACAGAAACCATAGCTGGAGCGAGGGGATTCACTATCACTGCTGGCAGATGATGTTGACAGTTTTAATTAACTGTTGACTATAGCAAGGTAATAAGTTGTCAAACCAATTCTTCCCCAAAACTTCTTGGTGTGTATAGCAATCCTTGCAGGAGTCGTAAATTTTTTACCCCACCCCAACCCTCCCCTTGAACCAGGGGAGGGAGTAAAAAATTCACAAATGATTTAGGATTGCTATAGCAATCCTAAATGATTCGTGTAATTCTTGTAGGGGCAAAACCCACGCCCGGTTGCCCCGCCTTGACTGGGGTAGGCACAGGGGCACTACCCCTACATATTTTTACAAATGATTTAGGATTGCTATATATAACCCGTGACGCGGAAGAAGAAAGGATTTACGTAGTTAACATTTTGGGATTGATCGAGTGCGATGACGATCAACTGCACGTTATCCAATCGCGATCGCCAGCTTCGTTATTGATGATAGCTGATCGCACGGGCAAAGCAATTAGGTTATCGGCTCAGCTTTGCCATTTTATCTTAATCCGCGCCATTTTGAAGCAGGAGCTTGAGAAATCAAAAAAGGGTGGCTGGGGCTGTTTTGGGTTTCTTTAGATACTGCTGTAGGGTTAATTGGGGCTGGCTATGGGATTTTCCCTTCATTACCTTTGACGAGGTGCAAAAACGGATACCACCCCCCGACTCTTGTGGTGGAGAGCTCAAAATTGTAGAAGAAAGTTCAACCTCCCAGATTCATCTGTGGAGTAAATCTCAAATCTCAAATCCTCCGACTCAGCGCTTACACCCAAGTCTCAAATCTCAAATCGACTAACTTTCACAGAAGCGCGATCGCATTTGACAGCCAGATTCCGCTCTTTTACGCTTGGGTGATGGGGAGTGACGCCATCGCAGCCCTGATTTTTGAGAGGCAAGTTCGATCGCATCAACATCTTAACCCTGATGTTGGCAGTGATTTTTTCTTCACTGTTTGCCCCATTGGTATTGTTCGGAAATGGGCAGAGGGGATTGCTAGGAATGACTTTATTGGGTATAGGTATGGGAGCCCAGGAATCGATTTTGAAAGCAGCCGTAGCTGGAGTCGTGCCTGCCGACAAAAAAGGTTCCGCCTATGCGATATTTAACACAGGCTATGGCCGATCATGATTTCTGGGCAGTTGGGCGATGATAATTTTGTACCATAGCTCAATTATTTGGCTGGTTATATTTTCAGTTGCGCTCCAACTCGCTGCTTTTCGAGTCTTGTTGCTGGTGAAAAAGCGATCGTCTGTCACAGAAAATTGACTGAATACTCGCCAGTCATACCATTTTCGATTTTCGATTTTTGATTTTCGATTGAGAATGACTGATTGCATCATGGTTTGGGGCTTACCTGCCGTTGCATTATTTTACGAAACTGGTATTAATTAGCAGTTATCCGTTGTCAGTTTCCCAGAGTTTTTAACTAATGACTACTGACTGCGGACTACTGACTGCGGACTACTGACTGCGGACTACTAACTACTGACTGCGGACTACGGACTACTGACTACTGACTACTGACTGCGGACTACTGACTACTGACTACTGACTACTGACTACTGACTACTGACTACTGACTACTGACTACTGACTACTGACTACT
>NZ_JAUBTT010000044.1:0-65093 GCF_036705125.1 Microcoleus sp. B7-D4 | reverse complement strand
TTTAGAAGGTTTTTTTAGTTATTTAGTAGTGCACAAATTTAGGTATTTGTCAAATTAATTTAGATGCGTTTACCCTGCTTCTCTGTTGTTAAAAATGGAGGGGTCGAAACCAACCGCGGTGACACGCTCGCTGTTATTGAAGGCGACCGCAATCTCAGTTTTAATTTATTACTAAAATCTCTTTCTTTTACATCTTTCCTTCGATAGAAATCTCGAAGCAGTTAAGGATTTACCTTTGGCTGCTGGGGAGTACGATCGCACATTCGCAAAATGGGCGATCGCACTTTTGTGTTTGCCCTAAAAATAATAAAACAGGCTTAACAATAATTAACTTGACATAGTGAGTTAGTAGAGTTAGTTATAGTGGGTCAAGTTTAATCGACAAGTAAGCAGACTAAGCTTGGAGAAATAATTATGACTAATTATGAGATTTTTGACGAACCATACTACCTTTCCCAATATCCTTGGGTGAAACCGGCTATTGATGCAGGAATTATAAAATCCGGCAGAGAACACTTTGAAAAGTTCGGTCAAGCCGGTGGCCTCACAAAAATATCGCGGTACTTTGACGAAGCTACTTACCTTGCCGGCAATCCAGACATCACACCCTTTGTCCGCACTCCCAACAACCCAAACGTGCCTTTTGCGACGGGCTTAGACCACTTTATCCAATACGGTTACGAAGAGGGTCGATCGCGCGTATCGCCAAATTATGACGAAGCATTTTATGTAGCAACTAACCGAGATTCGCGGTCGTTTATTGAGAATAACTTTAAAAGTGGCTACCAGCACTTCATTCAATTCGGCGGCTTCAGCAATGGTACTTCTTTCTATGAAACAGTATACTTAAATAGAAACCGTGATATTGGACCTCTTGTCTACTCTGGAGCTTTGACAACTGGTCGGGAACACTACTTCAATTTCGGAAAAAACGAGCCAAACAGGACTGCTACTTTTATCGGAACTTCCGGCAATGACACCCTCACTGGTATAGGAGTGGGGAATGTCGAATTAGTTGGAGTAACAAGCTCTGCAGGCTTTGGCGCCGGAGTGTCTGGAAGTGACGGCAGCAACGAATTCGATACTCTCATTGGCGGACCCGGCGCCGATACATTCGTGTTAGCGCAGCCTGTATATACCAGTAGAGTGTTTGTGATTGGATATAAATCTTTCTACCTTGGACCGGGTTTTGCTACAATTCAAAACTTTACCCAAGGTCAGGATACGATCCAGCTCGGCTCTACATCATTCGATAAATACATTGTGTTTCCCATCAACAATAATCGAGATTTAGCAATCCAAACAAACGGCTTGCCGTTCTTTACACCAAATGGAGGCGACCAACTTAGTTATGGTGATACGATCGCAGTTATTGAAGGTGGCGGAAATCTAAAGTTGAATTTATTACCTTCAGAATATAGTTGGTCAACTTCTTTAATTGGGTAGAAATCTCGCAGCTATTCAGGATTTGCTTGATCGCTGCTGGGGAGTACGATAATTAATTGTACCATCCAGAAACCGGGTTTCTCGAATAAACCCGGTTTCTAAGTCTTTAATGCCGATCGCGCGCTAGCTTCAAAACCTCAACCGCATCTTTGTGGCCCTCCGAAGACGCCCAAATTAACGCAGTCCAAGTATTATTATCATACGCTTTGATATCAGCTCCTTTATCAATTAAAAATTCCACAACTTGAGTGCGCCCGCTACCTGCAGCACTCATCAAAGCCGTCAAACCAAAATTAGTTTTAGCATTCACATCCGCTCCCGCCTCCAGCAAAAGCTGTACAATCTCGGTATGTCCGGCAGCAGCGGCACTCATTAACGGCGTCCACCCGTCATTATCTTGACTGTTGGGCCCGGCACCTGCAGCCAGCAATTTTTTGACGATCGCCGAATTGCCAGCCTCAGCCGCAGCCGTCAAAGCCGTCCCGCCTTCCTCATCTTTAGCATTGATATCTGCACACTGTTCGATCGCACTTTCTACAGCCGCAACATCACCCGTCTTGACGGCATCAATTAAATCTGTCATAAATTCTCCCTTGTATCCTCTCAAATATTAAATCCTATGACAGTCGATATTTTAATCCTCTCCAACGGCCCCGGAGAATTGGCAACTTGGGTGCGTCCCGTCGTGCAAGCTTTGCGCCAGCAATTGGCAAACGCGGGTACTCAAGCGCGGATCTCTGTGGTGCTGTCCCCCTGTCCGCACGCCACCGGGAAAGAAGCGCAAATCGCATCTTCCTACCCAGAAGTTGACCGAGTGCAAGCACCGGAGCATTTTTTTCCATTCTTATTGTCGGGCAAAACGGCTGAAAATTGGGATTGGTATGAAACGGGAGTTGTTTTGTTTTTAGGCGGCGATCAATTTTTTACGGTTGTTATTGGCAAAAGGCTAAAATATCGCACTGTTATTTATGCTGAATGGGACGCGCGGTGGTATCGCTGGATTGATAAATTTGCGGCGATGAAACCAGAAGTTTTTGCTAAAATTCCCCAAAAATATGCTAAGAAATTTACAGTTGTCGGAGATTTGATCGCGGAAGTAGGGAACGGGAAATCGGGCAGGGCGGGCACGGGGGCACCGCCCCTACGGAAAATAGAATTAATTGGATTGTTGCCCGGTTCTAAAGCGGCCAAATTAGCTTTAGGTGTACCGTTATGTTTGTCGATCGCCCAATCTATCCATCGCCTCCGCCCTGAAACTCGCTTTGTAATTCCCGTTGCTCCTACCTTAGATGTGCAAACTCTAGCACGTTTTGCCGACCCAAAACACAATCCTTGCCTGCATTTATTTGAGAACGCCAGCGCCGAACTTCATTTAACAGAAACGCCGTTTTTGCAGACAGCAAATAAGTTGCAAGTAGAACTTTGGACGCAGACGCCAGCTTACGATTTGCTATCAGAATGCAGCCTGTGTTTAACTACTGTGGGAGCGAATACTGCCGAATTGGGTTCGTTAGCTGTACCCATGATTGTTTTGATTCCGACGCAGCAATTGGATGCGATGAAAGCTTGGGATGGTTTGCCGGGATTGCTGGCAAATTTGCCGTTAGTCGGTTCAGTTTTTGCGACGGTGATTAATTGGCTTATCTGGCAATTGGGAAAGGGAAAGCTTTATGCTTGGCCGAATATTTGGGCACAGGAGGAGATTGTGCCGGAGTTGATTGGGAAGCTGGAACCAGAAGTAATTGCTCAATTGGCGATCGACTATTTGAGCCATCCTGATAAATTAGCACAAATGGGCGATCGTTTGCGTGCGGTTCGAGGAGAATCGGGGGCGGCGAAAAAAATTGCTGAATTGGTTTGTGAAGAAATTGAGGTGCAATAATCAATAAAACCTCGTAGGGGCGGGTTCACCAACAATCTCTGACTGTAATTCATAATCTAAATAAACCCGCCCCCGCCCAACAGTAAATATCAATCTGCATTATTCCCGTATTTTATAAATAAAATAGGAAATAATTTGATTTGTATCGTAGGGGCGGGTTCACCACAAATCTCTGACGGTAATTCACGATCTAAATAAACCCGCCCCCCCAACTCAATCTGCATTATTCCCGTATTTTATAAATAAAGGTTGATACAGGCTATTAGTTGGGTGGGGGCGGGTTTTTGAGATTGTCGGTTTTTGGCAATTATTGTTGGTGAACCCGCCCCTACAGGAACTTAACCTCGATTTCAATTTAACTTCACTGACTGACAGAGCCTTTCCCGAAAAACTTAGGCGGTGCTGCCATAGTGTAAACTTCGGTTTCAGCGGCAATTACCTGCCGCAAGTGACCGGGAACTTGCATCAATCCCAACAGCGTAATCCCATCCAACATCCGCAACCCGCCAGTTGTTTTCTCGGCGAGTAATTTGTCAGTAACTTCGGGTTCGGGGCGCGTATTTATTTCTTGATTAGAAGCTATGGCGAAACCCCAAGGAGCTCCATAAGTAGAAATAAAGCTGGTGCAGGATTGAACATTGGGGAAAACAGATTTCAGGGTATTTACAATGCGAGCGTGCATTTTCATTTCTGCCGGAGAAACTGGACCCGCTTGCACTACGAAATATCCGTTAGGTGACATTACCTTGCGAACTTTCTCAAAATACTCTTTGGTAAACAACTGGAAAGATGGGCCTTCTTCAATGGGATCGGACAAGTCAGAAATGACAATATCCCAATCATTGTCAGTGTTATCTAAATAGTCCAAAGCATCGCCGATTACTACTTCGCAGCGGGGGTCGTCAAAGGCATTTTGGTGCATTTCGGGCAGGTGTTCGCGGCAAGCTTCTACTACTTCGCCGTCAATGTCGATCATCACGACTTTTTCAACTGTTTTCCAGCGCAGCACTTCTCTAATTGTAGCTCCTTCTCCGCCGCCGAGAACGAGGACTTTTTTGGGTGAACCGTGACAAATCATCGCTGGGTGCACCAGGGGTTCGTGGTACAGAAACTCGTCGCCTGTACAAGATTGCCACTTACCGTCTAAAACTAAGCCTTTCCCGTAGGTACCGGTTTGAACTACGTACATTTCTTGATAGGCAGTTTTTTTGTAAGCGAGCACGGCGATGACGCCGTGAACGTAAATATCCCAAGGGGTAATGTACTCGCTCATCCAAAAGTCTGCACGAACTTCGCTACCTGACATCAATTACTCTCCAAATATAAACTGCTGTGTCGATGTTGTCACAAGTAGTAGTTATTAGCACAAAATGGTGCGGGTGTGTGAGTACGATCGACACATTAAAGTGAGATTTCTCAGCAATGGTATAGTGTGATTGCGTTCTGGGATAGAGCAAGTGGCTTGGTACTTGAGATTGCTTGTGGGATCTCGCGCGTCCCGTCGAGATCACTTTTCCCGTAGCCCCCACTCGATCGCACTCACATTTAATATTTTCGCTTTGCCTTGCCGGCGGGTTTTGTACAAATGTTGTCTGAATCGGGCAATTTTTCGCGCTGGGCCCGCCTTTATAAGTTGGCGATCGACCTGCTTATTTATCAACAATCGGATGAAAACCCCGCAAATGCGAGAGGGGGAATAAAAGTAGCGATCGGTTTTAACCAGACTTGTTATTAATATCTTGACATTGAGAATCTATATTAGATAAGATTTTTAGACCTAGCAAAATAAAGGAAGTGTTAAATTCTTCTGACCAAATTGCCGAGGCGATGTGCGACGAAATTATCACTAGGTAAAGGGTGCAACTAAATTTCCTAATAAAACTGTTATGACACTATTTTTAGGTTCAAAATAATAGCCGATGGAACCAACAGACTGGGAAAACAGAATCAAAGAGCTGGAAAAGGAAAATCGAATCCTGCGGGAAAAACTTGAAACTTCGGAAACCGAACGCAGCCAATTACAAGCCCTTAATCAAAAAAAAGAATCTTTGCTAAAAAAGCTCACGCAGGAATTTAGAGATTCCGAAAATATTTTAAAAGCCAAAATGTCTACACTAGAAAAAGCTCTGGAAAACCAGCAAACAATGCAGCTCAAATTGATCGAAGCCGAAAAAATGTCGGCTTTGGGCATTTTGGTAGCTGGTATTGCCCACGAAATCAACAATCCCGTCAACTTCATCTACGGCAATATTACCTATGTCAATGACTACGCTGGCGACATTTTAACATTGCTAGCAATGTACCAGGATAGGTATCCCGAAACAGATGCAGAGATTGAAGCTTTTCTGGAAAAAATTGACATCGACTTTTTGCGCGAAGATTTGTTGAAAACTCTTTCGTCAATGAAAGTGGGTTCCGAGCGCATCCGCGAAATAGTGCTGACTTTACGCAACTTTGCGCGGGTAGATGAAGGTGAAAAAAAACCAGTTAACATTCACGAAGGAATTGACAGCACATTGTTAATTTTGCAGCATTTAACTAAAGAAAAGCCCGGTCATGCCGCTATTAGTGTTATTAAAGATTATGGAGATTTGCCCAAGGTCGAGTGTTATGCTGGGCAATTAAATCAGGTGTTTATGAACATCATTAATAATGCTGTTGATGCCCTGCGAGAGCGAGAGCAAAAGTCTTCACAGGAGGAGATAGAATCCAACCCTATCCAGATGAGCATTACTACTTCTATTATTTCCGGAAAATGGGCAAGAATTAGCATCAAAGATAATGGTATGGGAATGAATGAATCTGTAAAAGCGAAAATTTTCGATCCGTTTTTCACCACCAAACAAGTTGGTCACGGGACGGGTTTGGGATTGTCAATTAGCTATCAGATTGTTGTGGACAAACACGGCGGGAGGTTGGAGTGCATATCCGCAATTGGAGAAGGGACTGAATTCGCGATCGAGATTCCGATCGCCAATTCCCGCAGCTAAGAGCGATCGATCGAGCTAAACTGAGGGATAATGAAAACTCCCTTTGACCGCGGCTCCTCCTAGTTTGATGTGCAACCTTATGTCTACTGTCACTTTTGGTTTGTCAACCCCTATAGCGGCAGAGGCCGGGGCATCCTACGGCAGCAGCGAACCGCCACAGCGCCCCACCGTGCAAGCAGAGTGGATCGAGGTATTGGTGGACTCTCCTTTCAGGGTGGCGGGGGACTCCGCAGGGGAGGAAAACAAGTTATTTACCTATCGTTTACCTGCGGAACTTACCGTGCAACCAGGAGATATCTTGAGTGTACCCTTTGGCAGTCAACAGGTAGGGGCGATCGCAATTCGGTTCATTTCTCAACTGCCGCCCGACTTAGATCCGGCGCGGGTTAAAGATGTCGAAGATGTTGTCAGTGCGGGCTTTTTCCCGCCTAATTACTGGGAATTGCTCGATCGCACTGCCACCTATTATTGCACACCTTTAATTCAAGTAATTAGAGCCTCACTGCCGCCCGGTTTGTTAAGCCGTTCCGTGCGCCGAATTCGCTTAATTAAGGACGCAATTTCTCCGAATGCCGAAACATTTCTCAATCCGGCAGCGAGTCAAATTTTGCAATTGCTGCAAGCTCAAAAAAACGGCGATTACACTTGGCAATACCTCCAGCGACAAGTCAAGGGAAGTTATCGGGGATTGAAAGATTTATTGAAACGCGGTTGGGTAGAAAGTTATTTAGAACCTCCCAATCCTCCCAAACCACAACTCAAACCTGCAGTGACATTAATTGCTAGTGCATTTGTCACAGATTTAACCAAGCGGCAACAAGAAGTATTGGAAGTTTTGCGACGTGGCGGCGGTGAAATGTGGATGAACGATTTGCTGAGAATTTGCAGCGCGAGTTCTTCTGTTGTCAAAAATTTGGAACAAAAAGGTAGCGTTGTCATCGATCAAAGGGAAGTTCTCAGGGGCGATCGCGGAATTTCTCAATTGCCCGATGCACCGAAAACTTTAACTCATTTTCAAGCTCAAGCCTTAGCGTTTATTAACTCTTTTTCGGGATTTCGTCAAGTGCTGCTGCACGGCGTTACAGGTTCCGGGAAAACCGAAGTGTATTTGCAGGCGATCGCCCCAATCTTAGCCAGCGGCAAATCCGCCCTCGTACTCGTTCCCGAAATCGGTTTGACACCGCAACTTACAGACAGATTCCGAGCCCGTTTTGGCGAGCAAATTTGCGTGTACCACAGCGCCCTATCCGACGGCGAACGTTACGATACATGGCGTCAGATGCTGACTGGAACCCCGCAAATTGTCATCGGCACGCGATCGGCCATTTTTGCGCCTTTACCTCACCTCGGCTTAATTATCCTCGATGAAGAACACGACAGCAGCTTCAAACAAGACCAACCAGCCCCCTGCTACCATGCCCGCACCGTTGCCAAATGGCGCGCCGAATTAGAAAATTGTCCCTTAATTTTAGGTTCCGCAACGCCAGCTTTAGAGACTTTTGTCGGGACGCGCCGAGATTATTACTCGTTACCAAATATCCATTATTTATCATTGCCCGATCGCATTTATTCCCGCCCGATGCCGCCTGTGGAAATAGTCGATATGCGCCAAGAATTGCGGCAAGGAAACCGCTCCATTTTCAGCGTCTCCCTGCAAAACGCGCTGGAACAATTGCAGGCAAGACAACAGCAAGGTATCCTGTTTATTCACAGAAGAGGACACAGTACCTTTGTGTCTTGTCGGAGTTGCGGCTATGTGATGGAATGCCCGAATTGCGATGTTTCCCTGTCTTATCACCACGTCGGCGAAGGAACAGCAGAAATATTGCGGTGTCACTACTGCAACCACACGGAACGACACCCCCAAAACTGCCCGGATTGCAGTTCTCCTTACTTCAAAAACTTTGGTAGTGGCACTCAGCGAGTCGAACAGGAATTAACGAGATTGTTTCCAGAATTGCGGGCTATTCGGTTTGACAGCGATACGACTAGAAATAAGGGCGACCACCGCAGATTGTTAACGCAATTTGCTAATGGGGAAGCTGACATTTTGTTGGGTACGCAAATGCTGACGAAAGGGTTAGATTTAGCTGGAGTAACATTGGTGGGAGTTGTGTCTGCTGATGGGTTGCTAAACTTATCCGATTATCGGGCAAGCGAACGAGCTTTTCAAACATTAACTCAAGTCGCGGGCCGTGCAGGCAGAGGTGATGATCCGGGGCGGGTAATTATTCAAACTTACACTCCAGAACATCGGGTTATTCAAGCAGTTAGGCGGCACGAATATGCGGATTTTGTGGAAACAGAATTAGCAGAAAGAGCAGCGCTGAATTATCCACCTTCGGGGCGGCTGGTATTGTTGCGATTGAGCAGTGTAGATGCGGCGGAAGTGGCGGTGACGGCGGTACAATTAGCGTCTGTTTGTCAGGAGTATATTGAGCGATTGTCTGTACCGGGGTGTGAGTTGTTGGGGCCTGCACCTGCGGCGATTATGCGGGTGGCAAATCGCTATCGGTGGCAGATTTTGCTGAAGTTGCCTTTGGATGAGTCGGTGGATTTGTCGGATTTGATCGGATTGCGCGATCGCACGCCGCGTTCTGTTAGTTTAACTATTGATGTCGATCCGTTGAATTTTGGTTGATTGGTGGGGCTACAGGCCGTTGTAGGGGCGGGTTTCACCAACAATCTATGTCGGAAACCAACAATATAATAAACCCGCCCCCACGAACACGACAAATCCGAATCTACATTTTTTGAATTCGATCGAACATCAGGTTAATCTGGGTTATGGGTTGGTGGGGGCGGGTTTTTATAGATTGTTTGTCAGCTTCAAATATTGTTGGTAAAACCCGCCCCTACAGCCCATCGTAGGGGCGGGTTTTACCAACCATTTATGTCATAAATCAACAATATAATAAACCCGCCCCCACCGAACGAACAACTGTTTTATGGAAACAAAATTATGAAATACGATCGTAACAAACACCACCGCCGCTCAATTCGCCTGCCAGGATATGATTATAGGACTCCCGGTGCGTATTTTATCACTATTTGCAGTTGGCAGCGCGAATGTTTATTCGGCGACGTTATTAATGATCAAATGCAATTGAGTCCCTATGGGAAAACTGTTTTATTCAATAGGAGCATTCTTCCCAAACGTTACCCAAACGTAGCATTAGACAATTTTATTGTGATGCCAAATCACGTTCATGGAATTATTGTTTTGAAAGGCAGCCCCGAAATAAATTCTACAGAATCCGATAAATTTGGCCTGATAAAATCAAAAATCCATCCTTTGTCGGAAATTGTGCGGGGTTTAAAAACATCTTCGGCGCGGCGAATTAACCAAATGCGATATTTGACAAGCATATCGGTGTGGCAGCGGGGTTATTACGAACATATCATCCGCAATGAAGAATCATTAGTTGCCATTCGTGAATATATTGTTAATAATCCTTTATTGTGGGGAAAAGATGAATTGTATCCTCATAATTCAGTCAAAATTAATGAATCTAGTCCGCTGGCGATCGAATGGAATGGCAAATCTTATATACAGTCGATCGTCCTCTAATATTAGGTCGATCGATTCGTAGGGGCGGGTTTCACCAACCATCTCTGCCATAAACCAACAATATAAAAAACCCGCCCCCCCCCAACGACAAATCCAAATGTACCAATGCGTAGGGGCGGGTTTCACCAACCATCTCTGCCATAAACCCACAATATAATAAACCCGCCCCCCCAACGAGAAATCCAAATGTACCGATTCGTAGGGGCGGGTTTCACCAACCATCTCTGCCATAAACCAACAATATAACAAACCCGCCCCCCCCAACGAGAAATCCAAATGAACCGATTCGTAGGGGCGGGTTTCACCAACCATCTCTGTCATAAACCCACAATATAATAAACCCGCCCCCTACCTTTTTGGGCTGCTCTCAAACATCACGTTAATCTGGGTTATTTGTTGGGTGGGGGCGGGTTTTTATAGATTGTTTGTGAGCCTCAAATATTGTTGGTAAAACCCGCCCCTACAGGCATAATAAATTATCGGAATTTATTCACGAAAATCATCCCAAATCGAGAGATTTGTAGGGGCGGGTTTCACCAATAATAATTGCCTAAAATCCATAATCTCGTAAACCCGCCCCCACCCAAAGGTAAATCGCAATCTACCTCTTTCAAGGTACAAAGGGCGGGTTTACAATATTTTTGGTTTTTAAATCAAAATCTTGGCGAACCCGCCCTTACGGGCCTAATAAATTATCGGAAATCAAACAATCTCGATCGACTCACACCTACCAACTAAGGCAAATCAGTGCTCCCCATCAGATAAAGGTCGCACTCCCGGGCCACGCCGCGCCCTTCATTAATCGCCCAAACCACCAAACTTTGTCCCCGGCGACAGTCCCCAGCCGCAAAAACTCCCGGAATGCTGGTTGTATATTTTTCGTGCTCGGCTTTCACGTTGCTGCGCGCGTCGCGTTCCAATCCCAGCGCATCCAGCAAGGGCTGTTCCGGGCCGAGGAAGCCCATCGCTAGCAAGACAAGCTGTGCGGGCAACACTTTTTCCGTGCCCGGGATGTGGTTCGGAATGAACTGCCCTTTCTCGTTTTTCGCCCACTCCACCTCAACGGTGTGCACAGCTTTGACATTGCCGTTTTCGTCGCCCTCGAACTTTGTCGCCGTGGTGAGATAGCCGCGGGGGTCGTCGCCGAATTTGGCTGCGGCTTCTTCTTGGCCGTAGTCGAGACGGTAGACTTTTGGCCATTCCGGCCAGGGATTGTTGGCCGCCCGTTCCGACGGCGGTTTGGGCAGGATTTCTAGCTGTACCAGGCTTTTGCAGCCGTGGCGGATGGAGGTGCCCACGCAGTCGGTGCCGGTGTCGCCGCCGCCGATGATCACGATATCTTTGCCTTCGGCGGAGATGAAGTTATCGTTGGTGCTCTTGTCTAAAACTGCTTTGGTGTTTGCTGTCAGGAAGTCCATTGCGAAGTGGATGCCTTTTAATTCCCGGCCGGGGATGCCTAAGTCGCGGGGTTTGGTGGCGCCGGTACAGAGCACAACGGAGTCGTATTCTTTTAGCAGTTGTTCGGCTGGTAAGTCTTTGCCGACTTCGGTGTTGCAGACGAATGTCACGCCTTCGTCTTCGAGGACTTTGAGGCGGCGCATTACGACTTGTTCTTTGTCTAGCTTCATGTTGGGGATGCCATACATTAGCAGGCCGCCTGGTCGATCGGCTCTTTCGTATACTGTTACCCAATGACCGGCTTTATTTAGTTGCGCGGCGGCGGACAAACCTGCGGGCCCGGAACCGATGACGGCGATTTTTTTGCCGGTGCGTTTGGCGGGTGGTTCGGCAGTAACCCAGCCTTCATCCCAGCCTTTGTCGATAATTGCGGCTTCGATGTTTTTAATCGTCACCGGCGGGTTGTTGATGCCGAGCACGCAAGCGCCTTCGCAGGGTGCGGGACAGACGCGGCCGGTGAATTCGGGGAAGTTGTTAGTTTTGTGGAGTCTGTCGAGGGCTTCTTTCCAGAGTCCGCGATATACTAGGTCGTTCCATTCGGGGATGAGGTTGTTAATCGGGCAACCGCTGGCCATGCCACTGATAATTGTCCCCGTGTGGCAAAACGGAATGCCGCAATCCATGCAGCGCGCGCCTTGGGTGCGGAGTTTGTCCTCATCCATCGGTAGGTGAAATTCGTCCCAGTTGTGGACTCTCTCGACTGGTGAGAGTTCGGAGGGCAATTCGCGCAAGAATTCGATAAAGCCTGTTGGTTTTCCCATAGTGGTGTTCTGGTTAGAATTTACTATTCTGGTAGTTTGTCAAAGCTGAAGCCTGTATGCTTATGAACTAACTATTGTCATATAAATTGTGGGCGATCGCACCTCAGATTGAGCAATTTGTACATGAAATCTTTAATATCGCCGGGAGTCGGGGAATTGTTGGCTGCGGTAAAATATAGATACATCGACAGCAAAGAAACCGGGTTTTTTACGGAGATTAAAGGTTTTAAAGGTGATGATGCAGTATTTTCGTCCATCGGGAGCATCTCACCTTTGCAGCCCTCCGCTAGAAATTGGAGTTTTGAGGCAGGAGGCAGAAGGAAAGAGGCAGAAGGAAAGAGGCAGAAGGAAGGAGCCAGAAGGAAGGAGCCAGAAGAAGTATTTTTACAAATATGAGATGCTCCCCGTCCATCAAACCCGGTTTCTACGTAATTTCCGCATGGCTTATTCTCCGACGATCGCATTTACCGATAATCCCACATCTGGAAACCCTCGCGGGTTAACTCGGACGGCCCGCCAGCGTCAACTTTCAAGCGCCGTTCCCATCAGGAGGGCTCGAAATACAATACAAAAAGTTACAGGCCTTGCCAAATATTAATTTCAGGATATACTACTGTAAATCGGTCAGATATATGGAGTTAATACCGTCAACTCCTAAAATAGGTACACAAAGTCATGAGCATTACAATTGAGAACGTATCGAAACACTTCGGCTCCTTCCACGCCATTGACAACGTGAGTTTGAAAATAAACAACGGCTCTCTAGTCGCGCTTTTAGGGCCTTCCGGTTCGGGGAAATCGACTCTGCTGAGGATGATTGCGGGACTCGAACCGCCAGACAGCGGTCATATTTACTTGATCGGCGAGGATGCTACTCAGCAGTCGGTGCAGGAACGGCATATCGGTTTTGTGTTTCAGCACTACGCTTTGTTCAAACACATGAGTATTCGGAAAAATATTGCTTTTGCAATGGAAATTCGCAAAGTTCCTAAAAACTCTATTAGCAAGCGGGTTGATGAACTTTTGGATTTAGTGCAGTTGACAGGTTTGGGCGATCGCTATCCTTCGCAACTTTCCGGCGGCCAGCGGCAGCGGGTGGCTTTGGCGAGAGCTCTAGCAGTTCAACCAAAAGTGCTGCTGCTAGACGAACCTTTTGGAGCATTAGATGCTAAAGTCCGCAAAGAATTGCGATCGTGGCTGCACAACCTTCACAAAGAAGTTAACATCACCACAGTTTTTGTGACTCACGACCAAGAAGAAGCTATGGAAGTAGCCGATGAAATTGTGGTAATGAACAAAGGTAGAGTCGAACAAGTTGGCACTCCTGCTGAAATTTACGACAAACCGGCATCAGCTTTTGTGATGAGTTTTATTGGGCCGGTCAATGTGCTGTCGAATGCTGCAGGTTTGTTCGCCAGCAACGCCACAACGGCTCGCAATAATGGAGCCGCTCATTCGGACGTAGTGTTTTTGCGCCCCCACGACGTGGAAATTAAAACTAAGCCAGAGTCGGGTTTTTCATTAGCAAAAGTCAGTCGCATCATTCATTTAGGGCGGGAAATACAAACCGAGTTAGTGTTAGAATCCGAGCAGGTAGTAACAGCTTACGTGAGTCGCGAGCGCTTCGATTCTCTACAGTTAAAGCGAGATCAGCAAGTTTACGTCAAGCCCAAACACGCGATGACTTTCCCTGCTTATTCAATTTAAATCAGCGGCTGCATCTTACTCAAAATACTATTGGGGAGCTTCTACAAAACACTGCTGCCACATCGTTACCAGGCTCGTGCCTGGTAATGCTGTCTCGTGGCTCTCCATCGGAGGCAGAGCCTCCTGAAATTCATTCCCAGGCAGAGCCTGGGAACGAGAAAATGGGCAGAGCCTGAGAACCAGAAAACGAGAAAAACTAGAAATCTCAGGCAGAGCCTGGGACGGAGAACTAGAAACAAGATAGGTGAAGAATATGACTGCTAACAACTTCTTGAATTTAGCAACTAGCACTTTACTTAGTTATCGCCGTTACATCCAGGCAGGATTAACACTTTGTGCAGGATTAGGGCTGTCTGCGATCGCTTCTTCAGTCGCGTACAATTGGGAATATAAATCCATGCAAGCCGAACTGCAAGACCGCCTGGACAAAATAGCTACAGACATTCAGAAAGATGTTAGCGGTAATTTAGAAATCATTCGGGCTGCGGGAGCATTTTACAGCGTATTTGACGGCGTTAAAAAACCCGAAATGAAGACATTTGTTGGTTCTGCCCTCTACCGCCATCCGAGCCTGAAGGCGATCGCTTGGCTGCCGCGTTTTTCAGGCTCTCCGCAATTTATGACAGAGGAAATAGCTTTAAGCTTAGATTTAACTGCCAACCGGCTAGCGTTAGAAAACGCCACAAAAAGACAAGAAATTATCGCGACAGATCGCCAAAAATTGCCCTCAGAAAATCACCCTGGCGTCTTCGTCTTCCTGCCAATTTTTAGTCCAACTTATCCGGGCGATACCGCCGACTTCCCGGAAAATTTAGCTGCTACAGAACCAGAAAATTTGAAAGGTTTTGCTTTCGGAATTTTGCTCGTTGATGCTATTGTTAAATCCGCTTTGCAGGAAAATCAGCTCAACTTTGTTAATGTGTATCTTCAAGATGCTATGGCTCCTGAATCAGAAAAATTTCTTGCCTTTTACGAAGCGAAGACAAAAAGGATAATTACCGACGAAAATATCAAAAATCAACTCCAGCTTGGGGAAAGAGCTTACTGCCCAGACGGCAGCAGTTGCACCCGCATTATCAATATTGAAAATCGCAGGTGGTTGCTGCAACTACGGCTAACGCCAGAGTACATTAATCCTCTTAATTTTGGGCGTTCTTTGACTGTTTTAATTTTTGGGATAGTCTTGACTTTTGCGGCGACCATTTATCTAATGTGCTTGTTAGATTATACCGAAAAAATTGAAAAAGTAGCCGGAGAACGCACGGCTAAATCTCAAGAGCTAGAGCAAACTTTGCAAGAGTTGCAGCAAACTCAAGCTCAACTGATTCAGCAGGAAAAAATGTCTAGTTTGGGTTTATTAGTTGCTGGTGTAGCCCACGAAGTTAACAATCCTATTAATTTTATTTACGGCAATATCCACCACGCCCGCGAATATACTAGGGATTTGTTGGAGTTAATAGAACTCTACCAAAAACACTATTTATACCCTCCCTTGGAAATTTCACAGCATTTACGAAATATTGAGTTTGACTTTCTGTGCGATGATTTGCCGGAAGTGCTGTCATCGATGAAAATAGGAGCCGAGCGCATTGTTCAAATCGTCCAATCTTTGCGGAATTTCTCTCGCTTAGACGAAAGCGAAATGAAACCTGTCAACATCCATGAAGGCATTGACAGCACTCTGCTAATTCTGCAAAGTCGCCTGAAAGCTACAGCCGATCGCCCGCCGATCGAGATTGTTAAAAACTACAGCAATTTACCTTTAGTAGAGTGCTATGCCGGACAATTAAATCAGGTGTTCATGAATATTCTGGCTAATGCGATCGACGCCCTTGAGAGTTACAACCTCGATCGCGGGCCCAAAGCAGCGAAAGCTAATCCGATCGCGATCGCCATAACCACAGAATATTCCATCCCGGATAAAATAATTGTGCGGATATCTGACAACGGCCCCGGTATGGCAGAAAATGTCAAAAAACGGCTGTTTGACCCGTTTTTTACTACTAAACCTGTGGGAAAAGGGACAGGATTGGGACTGTCAATCAGCTATAAAATTGTCGTAGAAAAGCACAAGGGTATGCTGCGCTGCGATTCGACACCGGGATTGGGGACGGAATTCTCGATCGAGATTCCGCTGCGGCAAGAAGTCAGACAAGCTGTACCGTTTGTTTCGCGGAAAATATCCGAGGCAGCTTAGAAAGGGCTGGGGAAAGAAAAATTTTTTTCTCATTAACTACTGTAATTCGGTCGGATTATAGTATTATAAGTAAGAATGCCACAACCAATACTGCTTTATGCAGCTTAAACCGTCGGCACTGCCGATACTGTATAACCGAAACACGGCGGGACTAAATATGTTCAGTGACTTGCAAATTATTTACGAACGTGACCCCGCGGCGCGCAACTGGCTGGAAGTATTATTTTGCTATCCCGGACTGCAAGCACTTTTTTTGCACCGGATAGCACACTGGCTTTATTCCGCTGGCCTGCCGTTTGTACCGCGCTTGATTTCCCAACTGAGTCGCTTTTTAACAGGTATTGAGATCCACCCAGGAGCGACAATTGGTAGGGGGGTGTTTATCGACCACGGCATGGGGGTGGTAATTGGCGAAACTGCGATCGTTGGAGATTATGCTGTAATTTATCAAGGAGCGACCATTGGCGGCACGGGTAAAGAAATAGGAAAACGGCATCCGACGCTGGGAGAAAATGTAATCGTGGGAGCCGGTGCTAAAGTTTTAGGCAATATTCAAATTGGCAATAATGTTCGGATTGGTGCGGGTTCGGTAGTGCTGCGGGATGTCCCTAGCGATTGCACAGTTGTGGGAATTCCCGGCCGCATCATCTCTCGGAAAAAGCAGGTGGAAGATGCTCAAAATTCTCAAGGTCTACCGGATTTGGAAGCTCAAGCGATTCGAGCTTTGTTCGATAGAATTAAGGATTTAGAAGAGCAAGTTAATTTCTTAAAATCTCAATTATCTCCGATCAAAACACATCAATCAGAGCAAGCAGAGGTCGAAAAACATGAATTATTTCAGTCTTCGGATTTATTCATTACACAGTTTTTAGACGGTGCAGGAATCTAGTAAAGCTTTAATTTATCTAGAGTTTTGCCAGCCACACTATCCTGCTGCCATTGGACAAGCTAACTTTTATTCTTTCAGTAACTGGCTATGACTATTGCTTCTCTTTCCACTAAAACTTTTGATGAAACGAGCCGCCATATATTTCCTCGCCGCTCGCACTTGCCCAACAGAAGCAATGCTCTGTGGCGGATTGAAACTGGAGTAGTGCGAACTGTAACGTGGCTTGAAGATGGCACAATTATTACCTTGGGATTGTGGGGGCCTGGTGATACGATCGGCAAACCAATCTCAAAATGCGATCCTTTTCAAATTGAATGCCTTACTAAAGTCGAGGCAATTTTACTATCGGGCGATCGCTGGCTAAATAGAGATATTTTGCTCAGTCACATTCAGCAGGCTGAAGACTTTATGGTAATGCGAGGTTACAAAAGAGTTGATTTTATGCTCTATCAACTATTAACTTGGCTGGCTAAGAGGTTTGGTTCTGAGGTAGAGCAAGGACATCTAATCGATATGATTTTAACGCATCAGGACATTGCAGAAATCATCGGTACAAGTCGCGTAACTGTCACTCGCACCCTCGGTCATTTTGAGCAGCAAGGCTTGATCGATCGTCTGCCACTCCACCGGATTATTCTGCAACCTTCTGAGGTGTGGCACTACGAAATCTAAGGGTAGAATCAATGTCTCGCACGCGCGTGCGAAGCTATCCCGGAGGGAATCGCCCCAAAAATTCTGTATCCTTCGCTACTAAAAAAAACTATTGACTTTCTGAGACTGTCTGTGCAACAATCAACAGCTATACCTATAATATACGGTAACTCGATCAAGTTTACGATGATTACTATAGAGAGCGATCGGCTCTCTAGCAGCGAGGAGCTTTTTGTGCTTTTCGACAGAGACAATGCAAGAGGAAAGAAAATGAAAACTAAATGGCTGAAAGCTCGATTCAAAAGAAACAAAATAGGGGCATTAATTGCCGTCCTAGCGGTGCTGGCGATCGCAATTCCTCTGTTCCCATTTTTCCCAACCCAAGCAGCGGAATCAAAAACTAAAATTCAATTCGTTTCCCCCGCGTGGGTTGCCCAAAACGCCAGCGACAAAAACCTGCGAATTCTCGATGTCCGCACCAATCCAATGGACTACTTTATCGGGCATCTTCCCAACGCAGTCAACATCGCCGACAACACCTTGCGCGGGCCGGACAGCGGTTTGCCAGTACAGTATCTAACGCCGGATAAACTGGGGCAATTACTATCGCGGGCAGGAGTAACAGACAACAGCCGCGTCGCAGTTTATTCCGACGGCAGAGACATTCTCGGCGCGACAATGGTTGCTTACGTATTGGAGCGATTGGGACACTCGGACATAGCAGTTATCGACGGAGGTTATGCGGGTTACAAAGCAGCTCAAACTGTGACGAAAGAGTTTCCCAAATACGCGGCAGGTACACTGACTGTGCGAGACAACAAATCAATTCGTGTCACCCTGGATGAAGTCAAAAATTTAATTGGCAAAGCAGGCGTCACATTCATCGATCCCAGACCGGAAAAACTATTTCAAGGGGAAGAAAAAATCTGGACGCGCAACGGACACATTCCCGGCGCTCGCAACATTCCCTGGCCGACTTTTACCGATGCTGAAAACCCGCACAAGTTGAAGTCTCTCGACGAAATCAAGCAGATTTTGGCAGCTAAAAAGATCGATCGCAACAGCGACATCATCGTTACTTGCAGTACGGGGCGGGAAGCAACGCTGCAATATGTAGTTTTGAAACACTTGCTGAACTATCCGAAAGTCAGAATCTACGAAGGTTCTTGGACTGAATACAGTCAGACTAATTTACCTGTAGAAACTGGTCCGGAACAAGCAGTGTAGAAAACAAATCTGTAGTTAACAGCAATTTTGGCTAAAAATTGACCGAAGAGGTAGAATGAAAACAGTAATTATCTCGATATCAATGCTCGGAATAATCAGCTCGATTGGCTTTGGTTTATCAACAATAGCTGAGCACCGACAAGCAGATAATTCCGTTGCTTGCACTCCTAGCGAACAACCCGAGGAAAAATCGGAGACTTCCCCGCGAAAAACTTAGCGCTAAAATGGAGGCTCTGCCTCGCTTTACAGTTGTTTCTGGAGTCAAGTATTTTATTGTGAATAACACCGCAGAAATTGCTTTTTCACCGCTGACAAAAACTTCGCCGCCCCGATCGCAGCGTCCGATTTTAGCTCTGATACTGACGCTATTTGCTGCTGGTGCGGCCGGTTTGAGCGCCTACGGCTGGCGGCAGAGCGTTTTATTTCTGATTGGAGGCTTGCTGGGCGCGAGTTTGTATCATGCAAGTTTTGGCTTTGCTTCTGCTTACCGCAAATTATTTGCCGATCGCGATATTACAGGTGTTTTAGCGCACTTGTTGATGTTAGGAATTGCTACTGTACTTTTTGCTCCCGTACTTGCATCAGGAGAGGCATTCGGACACAAAATAGCCGGGGCTGTTGCGCCTGTGGGCTGGCAAAATGCGATCGGCGCTTTTATATTCGGAATTGGAATGCAATTGGGCAGCGGCTGCGCTTGTGGCACGCTTTGGACAATTGGCGGCGGCAGCGCGTCAATGCTATTAACGCTGCTGACTTTTTGCATCGGTTCTTTTGCAGGAAGTTTGACCAGACATTTGTGGCATTTGCCCTCGCTGCCACCGATATCTTTAGGAAAAACTTTGGGATGGATGCCCGCAGTCATCTTGCAGCTAAGCGTATTTCTGTTAATTGCGATCGCCCTCTGGCAGTGGAATCGCACCAACGGCAAGCAACCCGTAACTGCAGATTCTCTCCTCAAAAATCCCCAATCCCACATCAAAAATCGATGGCTTTACGGCCCTTGGCCTCTGGCTGCCGGAGCTTTTGCCCTTGCCTTTCTCAACTGGGTAAAACTGTTAATTGACGGCCGGCCTTGGGGAGTGACTTGGGGGTTTACTTTGTGGGCGGCAGAACTTGCTACCGCTTTCGGTTGGAATCCCACAACTAACCCGTTTTGGAATACTCCAGACAAATTGGAATCCCTGCAAAAAGGCATCTTTGCTGATGTTACTTCCGTGATGAATTTTGGCATTGTTTTGGGTGCAATTTTAGCAGCGGCCTTGGCTGGCAAGTTCGCCGTCAAAACAAACCTGTCGTTACCCAAAGTTGCAGCCGTTTTGAGCGGCGGTTTCCTGATGGGTTACGGAGCGTTGCTGGCTTTTGGCTGCAATGTCGGCGCTTTTTTTAGCGGTATTGCTTCTACCAGTTTGCACGGTTGGCTGTGGATTGCGACTGCTTTGTTGGGCAGCGTTGCGGGAATTAAATTGCGATCGCTCTTGCGACTTGAGAATTAATTTCCAACATGAATAGGCGATCGCCCTGCGGGTAGGGACAAAGGCTTTGCCTTTGTCCCTACAGAGGTCGCGTTTGGGAGCATCTCATATTTGCAAAAACACTTCTTTCTTCTTCCTTCTGACTCTTTTCTCCTGGCTCCTGACTCCTGACTCCTAATTCCAATTTCGAGCTTTGCTGCTTTCATTGAGATGCTCCGTCGCGTTTTCCCGCCAAGCGCGCCTAAAACAACAAACTACTGTCTACATATAGACATTAAGTATTTAATAGTATAATGTATTAGATTAAGTAGAGAGATGTGGCGATCGCACTCAAAGATCGATCGCCAAACTGCTAACAAAACAGTCTCTCACTCTTGCCACTGTTGCCATTCATAAGAATTGCCACATCAGCGAAATCTTATAGATTATCCGGGCAAATCTCATCAGGCTGCATTTGCCCGATATCAAGCGCATTAAACTTAATTATGCGCTCAATCTATCTGAGAAAAACAAGAGGAACTAAGAAGCATCAATGCGGAATCATCATCTCGCAGATAGTGTCTTGCAGCCATTTAAGAAAAAAACTGGTTTGCCAGGATTTTCTCTTAAATCAGCCGCTCTGTTAAAATCGTCCCTGTTCAAAGGTGACGGTGCAATCTTCGCTCAAATTCAGAATGGTCTGGGCAACAGATAATTTGTATCGAATGTGCGTTTATTAAATTTTATCATCGACTCGTCAATAAGTTCAAAAGCAAGGGCAACAATCGCACTTGCTTTTTTGTTTGTGTTGATTTCTTTCTTCTCACTGCCAACAGATGCGATATCTCGCACCTGTTTACTGCCCCCAAATAGGTGAGTATGAACTCATATGTTGCACCATTCTCAATTAGCCTTTTATGAACAGGCTTTCCGGCCTGTTCCACAACAGATAAATTTTCTTGTGGAACAGGCATCTTGCCTGTTGCTGACAATGGTGCAATATCTCAGTATCAATCAACTTAAGGATGAGACAGCATATATCCGCCTACCTACTTAGTAGTTACTTTAAGGCGGCGGTATTGCCTGTAAAATACTCGCTCCCTGCAACATTTGAGACTCTCCTGCTCTACCCGCTTCGGGGTATTCCCAAGACGGTGCAAAGGGCCGAACCAAGAAGGGGCAAGCTTTCCACCCACCCTGTACCCCCACGCCCAGCATCAGGCAGTTTCCGCCCCTGTGCCCGTGCTGCTCGTAATACCGACAGTGCCGACAGCTTAAACCTAAATTTACGTTGCTCACGGGGTTTCTCCAACCGTTTTTGTAATAAAGATATATTAACACCTGTACACCTACCGGAATTGTGTACTATGATATAATGTACAATTTAAACTCGATCGCCAGTGGGGAATGTGGAACTATCTTCTAGAGTACAATATGCCCTGTTAGCGCTCTTGGAACTGGCGAGCCACCACCCGAAGGATTCGCCCCTAACAGTAAGCGAACTTACTGCTTCTCAAGAGATACCCGAACGCTATCTAGACCAAATTCTTGCCGTGCTGCGGCGTGCAAGTATTGTCCAGAGTTTGCGGGGTGCTAAAGGCGGTTATTTGCTGGCGAAAGAGCCTTGGCAGATTACTTTGCTAGAGGTGTTTTCGACACTCGAAGGATCCGGCAGTGGCCCGACCCAAAAAGTTTCGGAATCTGTAACAATAGAAAAAACTGCGGTGCTAGAAATCTGGCAGGAAGCTCAACAGGCATCTTGGTCTGTTTTGGGGAAATACACATTACAAGATTTGTGCGAACAGCGGGATGTTCGCAAACAAGCACATCCCATGTACTACATTTAAAGGGAGAGAAATTAAGCCATGAGAATTGCTAAGGATGTTACAGGAATAATTGGCAGAACTCCATTAGTTCAGCTCAATAAAATTCCCCAAGCCGAAGGAGTAGTTGCTCAAATCGTGGCAAAATTGGAAGGGATGAATCCGGCTGCTTCGGTGAAAGATCGGATTGCAGCGAGCATGATTCAGGCTGCAGAAGATGCGGGGTTAATTCAACCGGGGAAAACTATTTTAGTTGAACCGACTTCAGGCAATACTGGAATTGCTTTGGCAATGATTGCGGCGGCGAAAGGCTACAGTCTGATTTTAACGATGCCGGATACGATGAGCACGGAACGCCGATCGATGCTGAAAGCTTACGGAGCTCAATTGGAATTAACTCCGGGACATGAAGGGATGTTAAGCGCGATCGCCCGTGCGGAAGAAATTGTAGAAGAAACGCCCGATGCTTTCATGCTGCAACAGTTTCGCAACCCCGCTAACCCAAAAATTCACCGGGAGACAACGGCCGAGGAAATTTGGGAAGATACAGAAGGTAAAGTAGATTTTTTAGTTGCTGGAGTTGGCACCGGCGGTACGATTACTGGAGTTGCTGAAGTAATTAAACCGCGAAAGTCTAGTTTTAGGGTAATTGCAGTTGAACCCGCCAGCAGTCCCGTGCTTTCTGGAGGCAAATCTGGTGCTCACAAAATTCAAGGGATTGGTGCAGGATTCATCCCGGAAGTGTTGAAACCAGAGTTAATTGATGAAACAATTGCAGTTAGCGACGCAGATGCGATCGCCTACAGTCGTCGGCTGGCCAGAGAAGAAGGATTGTTGTCAGGAATTTCTGCAGGCGCCGCTTTGTATGCCGCAATTCAAGTCGGCAAGCGTCCCGAAAATGCTGGAAAATTGATAGTTTTTGTGCAGCCTTCTTATGGCGAACGCTACCTCAGTACAGCCTTGTTCAAAGATTTAGAATTGCCGACCGTCAGCGAACTCGAAGCATTAGTCAGCAAGTATTAAATTGTAGTAGGGCATTGGTGACAACTTAACGTCAAACCGACCGTCTCTCTTGTTATATCGAAGTCTAGATCCCCCCTAACCCCCCTTAATAAGGGGGGGACAAGATTCTTATCAAAGTCCCCCTTCTTAAGGGGGATTTAGGGGGATCTAGACTCGGCTATAAACAAGATATACAAAGGTTTGTAGGGCATTGTTGACAGCAATGGGCCCGGCACTACCCCTACCTTGTAGGGCATTGGTGACAACTTAACGTCAAACCGACCGTCTCTCTTGTTATATCGAAGTCTAGATCCCCCCTAACCCCCCTTAATAAGGGGGGGACAAGATTCTTATCAAAGTCCCCCTTCTTAAGGGGGATTTAGGGGGATCTAGACTCGGCTATAAACAAGATATACAAAGGTTTGTAGGGCATTGTTGACAGCAATGGGCCCGGCACTACCCCTACTTTTCAGACTTGATACAACTTCCAACTAGCCATCGCCAACATTCCGTAAATAACAAACTTTAGCGGGCGTTGAGGCATAATTTGGCATAATTTAGCACCTACTAAAACTCCCGGCACCGAACCCAACCAAATGGGCAAAACTAAACTCCAGTCTACCGTTCCGAGGCTGAGGTGTCCCAGAGATGTAAACATCAACAAAATTGCCGCCTGCGAAATATCTGTACCCACCAATTTAGAAGTATCCAGGCGGAAAAAAGCAATCAACAACAGTGCAAACATCGAACCGGAAGACACGCTAGTGATTCCCACTATGCAGCCTAAAATTGCTGCCGTACTCACAGTACAAATACGGCCATAATTAGTATTTAAGTCCCATTTAGCGGGCGAAGGCAATTTAAAACTAGGGAAAAATGTTTTGACCACTAATTTGGTCAGCGATAAAGCGACAATTAGTGCGATTCCTACTCCGAGACAGCGCAGCAATATGCTGTCTAAGTCATGACTTCCGCTGGATTTGATGCAGTGTAAAATCCACACGCCAGTCAGCGAACCGGGCACGCTGCCCAAAGCCAGCCACTTAACTATTTGCAAGTCGAGGGTTTTTTGCTGCCAGTGTTTGAAGCCGCCAACAACTTTCATCAGTGTGGCAGCTACGACATCCGAACTAATAGCAATTGATGCTGGAATTTGGAAAACAAAAATTAACATTGGGGTGATGAGCGAGGCTCCGCCAACTCCGGTCAAACCAACGATAATGCCCACGAAAAAGCTGAGAAACGATAGTAATAAGTAATTCACTGTTATGCCCAAAAACTGTGTATTTAAGCGCTGCCAACCAACAAATAGATAACTTGGGTGGCTAGAACAACACAGCTACACAGGCTAAATATCGCTTGCATTTCAATATGCGTTGCCAGGAGTTTTGCTTTTAAAGGCTTGAGATTTCTCGCGTCTTAAGCTACAAAAATCTTGGTTAAAGTAAGTAAATGCAAATCAACAAAACTACAAAAAATGTAGTGTAAAAGCTCCCTGATTTTCTTATAGGTACCTGTGTAACTGATGAAAAACCCTGGATTCATTTATGGGGTTTATATTCGGCTTTCTACCTTGAAGTGACGAGCGTCACAGGTAAAGCATAGCTGAGGTTAACCGAGTCCTTGCCGGCAAAGAAATCGGGAGTTTCGAGAACATTAAAATGAATCAATGCCACAATGACAACAGTGAAGGCGGTTGATGATACTAAACCCGTCAATAACTCTTTTTTGAGGTTTTTTTCCTTGGGTTTGTCGGCAAAAACATCTAAAGTTCCTAGCTGCATCAACAGAATTCCCACAATATTGGAAAGCCAGTAGCCGACAATTGTGCAAGGAAACAGTAAATCTGGGGAAAGCCAACTACAGATATACCCAAAGGCGTAGGCAATTGGCAGATTGAAAAATATGTCGTTCCACCAACACAGGGGTGATAGCAAATATCCAATTGCCAGAAGCAACCCGCCTCTGATCTTTTTAAACCAGACTTCGTTAAAGCCCTTCGCTTCTGGCAACTGTTGGGTGAGTTGTCCTGCAAGCTGGTACTCTTCAATGACTTTTTTAGCGTTTTCCACGTTAATAGCTCATTACTCGATCGACTTACCGTAGTTTAACAGCCTGAATCAGTTATGTCTAGTAAGTCAATCTAGTTACCGTATTTTGTGGAATCGGCTAAATATACTTTGTTTGCGGTACTAAAATATCTATCCGAGAGAGGTTGTTGAGAATGCTGGCTGGTGATAATTTAGGCGCCGATCGACAAATTGAAAGTTTCCGGCAAATGCTTGACTGTTTGCCAAAGATATGCGGTGTCGATGCCCCAGTAAAATTGCAGGTAAACGAGCAAAAGCCCGATCGCGACTGTCACGCCCAGCAATTTAGGGACTATTTTCGCGACTGTCTCAAGCACTACGAATGCTGCCCAGATAGCAGCAGCTAAGATAAGAATGGAAGCGATCGTGGCAACTGTATCGCTGTTCATGATTAACTCCTGTTGACAATCAATCGGGTATTACAAAACTACTTGGGCTCAGGGCGGTTGCCAAAATTGAATAAATTACTCCAATCCCCAATAAGCCCACAGCGGAACTGAAAAATAAAACCATGCCGTCTGGGGGATTGTAGGTATCGTGGTCAATTTGGTGGCGAACGGTGAAGTAATGCTTAGTTGAGATTAAGACTGTGACCCAACCTATTAGAGAGAAAATTAAACCCAACTTCCACCCCATCGCCTGACGGTAATGTACGGGCATTTGCACGACGCGAAGTCGGATGATGACGACGCCAAAACCCATGAGTGCGATCGCAGCCCGCATCCATGCTAAGAAGGTGCGCTCATTTGCCGATCGATCGATCGCCCGCGACAGATTTTGCTGTTTTGTTTTCTCATCATCTACTTGCATCGGTGGGAGCTCACATCTTGCACCATTCTCGATAAGCCTTTTTTGGGCGGGCAGGATGCCCAACCCCCTACTCCCCACAAGAAAATGCACTTTTTGTGGAACAGGCATCTTGCCTGTTCTTGACAATGGTGCAACATCTCAGTTGGAACGATAATTGCACGCGATCGAACTCTTTAATATTCATATTAAACCGCCACCATTATTCAGGTGCCATCAAACCAAACGAGCTAGAAGGAACGGTGAACATATAATAAATTACCCCAGCCCCTAGGATGGCGATCGCGAGGCTGAAAAGAATTACCCAGCGATCCGTAGGTTCATAAGTATCGTAATCGATATCGTGACGGACGCCAAAGTAGTGCTTAGTTGAGAATAACACCGTCAGCAAACCCACTGCTGAAAAAAGCAAACCCAACTTCCAGCCATTGCCGGGAGTTGGGAGTAGAGGGGGATGAAAGGTGCGAAGGCGCACGATAACTACGCCAAAACCCATCAGCGATATTGCTGTCCGCATCCATGCTAAATAAGTGCGCTCGTTTGCCAAGTGATCCCGCACCCGCGACGGATTTGGTCGCTTAATCTTTTCTGTAATTACTTTTGTGGATTTCCAATTTAATAGCATAGATAAACCTTTTAATTTTAACGGGAAATGAGAAGGTAAACCGATATATTTTCGCTGGAATGATTATCCGCCGGGTATAAATACCCGGCGGGATTTTGCGTTGCAACTGGCTTTAAACAGCCGATCGCATTACAACTTCACCAAAACTAATCATTTTCCTCAGTTGGTGCGTTGGGAACTTGCGTATCTATGTAAGCCTGAGTCACATCAGGAACAAACCAATTCGCATCCCCAGGCTGGAAAACCTTAGCAGTAGGAACGTTGAATTCTACAGCCCCCGTAGCGGGATTAGCTCTGGCTACAACTTGAGTTCCGTCAACTATCTTAACAGCTAGACCGCCCGTCAATTCTTCTGAAGGTTGATCGGTCGTTCTTAAATCGGTTGCTTTGACATCGCTGGCTAGATAAATTCCATCGCAATCCCATTTATGTTCAGTTGTTTGGCCGTCAGCTAGAAAATAAAGGGCATTCTCGTAAGAAGACTCCGCTGCTTTTTTGCGTTTCGGGCCGTAGACAGCCAGGGTTTTTCCTGTCTCGTTGCGGCACTGACCCCAAGGTTTTCCCGTTTCTAAAGTGTATTTTTGAAACTCCAATTGAGAGATTTTTTGCTGAAGTTGCTCAGGGGTATAATTCTGGGCGGTATCGGGTGCGTCTTTCGCTGCCTTGAGAGTGTTCAGAGATTGAGTCACCTCTATGTAGTCGGGATTGCTCGCATATCTCGGCGTTTTTGGAGCGTCGGCCCAGGATGGGGGAACGAATACTAAATTGGCGGTCATTACCAAGATCACTAAAACAAATTTGAAGATTTTCACAATTTTTCTCCTTTTCTCGATTGTCAGGTTTTTTCCAACTTTCTTTTTGCTTGCTATTTTAGGACTTAGGCAAAAACGATATCTCTTTAACTGGTTTGCCTGAAAAACCAAATTTTGCCGAAGCGAAAAATCTGTTTTTTTAGCATTATACCTATTGTCAAAGTCGCTCGGCGTGGGGTAGTGGCGAAGCGAGCGGGCGAGCGTTTAGGGATTAATCCTCAATTTTTTAGCTCGGTTTGATTCACCACTACAGGATTTCTTGAGACAAGAGGTATATTGTTGCCTAAGTCTGGCAATTGGCTAGCTCAAAAGATGGTTTCAAGTTTCGTGACTACTTGAGGCTAAATTAGTTTGAAGCTGGTTTTAGCTTGGTCACTCACTTCATTATTAACTTAGCATATTTGTTGATAAATTTCAAGCGATTTAGCGCAACTTTTTAGCAAACAATTGTTAAGGGAAAAGTGATGAGTTAGGACTTATGACTTATGGCAAATTATCTACCTATAGAGGGATGAAACTAGCGGAACCTTGGCCGATCATTAGTTAGATTAAAATGGCGGGATCAGCCGATAACTACCACTTTCAATCAGGATGAATATTCCCAAACCAATCAATACAAAAGGGACAGCAGCCTTGGTATAGCGAGTCAAAATATGGGCGATCGCCCTTTGGCGAGTTAACCGGTAAGCGGCATAAGACCAAACACCTACCATCACCGAGAAAACCGCCAAAATCACCAGCAAGCTCGGCAAATCGCTGCTAGCAAACAGCGGCAAGTAAATACCGATGTTGTCACCCCCGTTAGCCACTGTTACCGCAGCCACATTCAAAGTTTGGGGGTTGAAAAGATTTACTAGCTTTGACACAGGTGAATTAGATTTCCGGTTAAATTCGCCCGATACTGCTTGTACGTCATTCTCCTCATTTTCTCTCTTGACTAAGTGACTGATGCCGATCGCGATCGGAACCAAACCCAGCAAGCCAATCCAAGCTTTCGGCACAATTAAACCGCCAAAAAAACCGGGCAAACTAGCAGCGATGAGTGCTGCAAATCCGAGGTACTTACCGACAAAGATATGCCGGGGGCGGAAAGTATCATTTACCTGGGCGAAGAACAGCATCGAAAGCACCATATCGTCGATATTGGTTGCGGCAAAAGATGTAATCCCGGCAATAATCGCTGCTGCAATCCAATTCATGTGCTGTCCCTGCAATTTTTTTAAACTTCAGTTCCGCTGGCGTTACCTCTGCTCATCGTTATCAAACAGAAAGCGCAACCAACTAAAGATATTATACTTAAAGTTGGGCTTGCCAGAGTGCCGCTTTTAACCAGAATCGCCATTCCCAATCCGATTAAAACAAAAGGCACAAGCTGATTGCCGTAGCGAGTCAAAGTATCTGCGATCGCCCGCATCTGAATTAACCGATAAGCAGCGTAGCACCAAACGCCCACCATCCCGAAGAATACAGTGAGAATCACCGCCAAACTTTCTAAAGTATTGCTAGCAAAAAGCGGCACATATATCCCGATATTGTCGCCGCCATTGGCCACCGTCACCGCTGCTACGCTGTAAGTTTGAGGAGACAGAAAACTGCTAAAAAAAGATTTCTCAGATTGCTCTAATTCTGCCTCAACTTCCGAATCGTCAGTTTCGGAATTCAGCAAGCGGCTAAGCCCGATCGCAATTGGCAGCAAACCCAGCATTCCGATCCAATCTGGGGGAAAGATTAAGCGGCCAAAAAACCCCGGAAGGCTAACAAAAACCAGTGCAGTAAAGCCCAGAAACTGACCGAACACGATATGCCTGCGCCGAAATACTGCATTCACCTGCGAAAAAAACAGCAGCAGAATCAGAATATCGTCCAGATTCGTAGCCGTAAAAGCTGTCATTCCCGTCGGAATAGCTGTTAGTAATTCATTCATTTCTGTGTCTCCTCAGATTTTTTATTTGGTTGTACTCGCTGGGATCGTATCTTCGGAACGGGCAAGATGCCCGTTCCACAAAAATTAAATTTTATTGTGGGTTCTTGATTCTAGCCCGCCATTGAAATGCTGATTGACAATGCTGCAATATCTCAGTAAAAACCCTGTTGCTAAAAACTATTAGTCCTGACTGTGAACTGGTAACTGTTAATCAAAAACGATCGCTGTCAAAGGGAACTACTTTCAATCGAACACCACCGTAAATTGCATTTTCTTCCTCGAACTTGGCGTGAATTGCGTCAATACCCTGCTGCATCGATCCCGTCAGTTCAGGAGAACGCAGCCGTTGCCAGAAAAACCATCCGCAAGTAGCCACCAAGTACATCAAGAACAAGTAAGGAAAGGCATTATAAGGAGCTTCTGGAGGTGGGAACATAGTGCTGCCGGGAATGCCCACGCTGCCGGCAATCGGAATCATCATAAATGCGATCGCCACAGCCGAAAACGCTACATCTCGCACGCGCAATTTACCAATTTTGTGCAGGTAAACCGGAGCCGCGATCGAAATTAAGACGTACACGGTTAAAAATCCGTAGCTGCAAATTGCCCCCAAATAACCCATACAATCGAACAGTTTGATGTTAAACATAGACATCACAGCAGGCACCAAAAATGTCATAAATGTACACATCGTTACTGCAACGTGGGGAGTTCTATTAGACGAATGCGCTACACCTAATGAAGAGTGAAACAAACCGTGCCGCGCCATCATAAAAAACACTCTCGCGGCTGGATTGATGCTGCCGAGCACGCAAGCAAAAAAGCTAAATAAAGCGCCGAAAGCCACTAACTCTCCCAGCCAACCCATGCCCACTTGTTGCGCCAGAAAAGTCAGAGGTTCTTCACTATTAGTAATAGAAACTCCTGTACCGCTAAAACCCAAAACCTCAATATAGGTCATCAAAATGAAGAATAAGCCTGCCATGACAGCACTGCCCATGACAGCCCTGGGGATATTTTTTAAGGGTTTTTTCGCTTCGTCGCCCAGAGATGTAGCGCTTTCAAAACCAGAGAAACCAAACATTACTAATACAAGTCCCGTCGCTATATTGCCGGGAGTTACGCCTTCCAAAGTTAATTGGGACATATCCAGGGCAAAACCTTTGTGCGCCCAGATGATCATTCCCAAGATAAAAATCGCTGCCACTGATGCCCCCTCCAGCCACAGCATCGCCATAGCAGAGAGTTGGATATCTTTATAACCTGCATACCAAGCAACGCCGGCCCCGATCGCTAACAGCGTAATCGGTGAGGGATGGATGCCTAAATGACCGATGAAAGTACCCGTAAAGTTGGCAAAACCACACAAAACGGCCATCGCAGTAAATAGATAAGCGAGTACCAAACTCCAGCCGCAAATTACGCCGGCAGTCGGGCCTAGTCCTTTAACAATATAAGAATAAAGAGAACCGGCAGAAGCCGATCGACTTGCAAATTGGTTGATATTGATGCTGACAAATACTAGGCCTATCAAGCCGATGAGAAAGCTCAGCCAAGCCCCGTTACCCGAAAGAGCGACGATTAACCCTAGATTAGATGCTGGTATCGTTGTAGGTGCAATGACGGCAAAGGATTGAGCTAAAACCTCTCCAAACGAGAGGCAGTCCGGCTTTAAGCCGTGGGGACTGTGATTTTTTGGCGTTTTCTTAGTCATTTATCTTCTCTCTTGTTGCCGATCGACTTTTGGCGATCGGCTTAAACTTGTCGGTGCTGCTTCAGCATCGGGCCCTGCGTTAGAAGCTTAAGTATCACCTTAAGGCTCTTGACAGGTAGAATCAAATGGTATTTTTTATCGAATTAATAAATACAAGTGATGCAATGCTGCAGCCAAAGAACTGTTGGAAGACGACACCTATCTGTCGCCACCAGCCCAAACCCTTGATATTAAAAGGAAAATTTAAATAGCGGCTGGCAACCGTCCTTTTTTGGTAATTCCAACCTGTACCAGAGACTCGATCGAAAAGTTCACGTCAAAGCTTAGCCGCAAGAGATTTTAATCTCAAAAAATAACTGTATTTAGTAAAGGAACCCTCAGCATGGCCGGAATGACGCTTGACCAACTGCGAGTTTTTCTAGCTGTCGCGGAACATCTGCACTTCAGCCGCGCAGCGGAGGAACTTTACATCACCCAACCCGCTGTCAGTGCGACAATCCAAAGCTTAGAGGCGCAATACGGAGTAAAACTATTCCACCGCATCGGCCGCCGCATCGAAATCACAGATGCTGGGAAGTTGCTGCAAGTTGAAACGCAGAAAATTCTAGACCAAGTTGCTTTGACAGAGAGAGGTTTGCGGGAGTTGAACGACTTGCAGCGAGGCGAATTAAACTTGGGTTGCAGTCTGACCATTGGCAATTATTGGTTGCCTGATAAACTTAGCAAGTTCAAACAAAAATATCCTGGTATTTGCGTGAATTGTACTCTGGCAAATGCCGAAGAAATTTGTGCAGGGACGGCGACGGGAACATTTGATTTGGGTTTAGTGACGGGAGACCTCAAAGCTTCGCTTAAGAGCACTCTGGAGGAAGAAGTTATAGGCAGCGAACGCTTGCTGATTGTAGTTGGCAAATCTCACCCTTGGTTTGAACGTGCAGAGGTGAGTTTAGCGGAAATTGCGAAAACGGATTGGGTGATGCGAGAAGCTGGTTCGGGAGTTCAGCAAATGTTGGAACAAGCTTTGCAAAGTTGGGGCATTAATCCCCATGAATTGAATGTAACTTTAGTTTTGAACAGCAGTGAAATGGTAAAAGCAGTGGTGGAAAGTGGCACAGGTGCAGCGGCTATTCCTGAATTGATGGTAAAAAAAGAATTGCAGCTATCTACACTGCGATCGATAAAAATTTCAGCTAGCGAACCGAGTTCAAATGTATCTTTTGAAATAATTAAACCTGTTTTGAAACTGAAACACCGACAGCGTTTTCAAACGGGAATTGCTAAAGCCTTTGAACAGATATTAACTTAAGGTGCGGGTAATATCATGTCTGATCGATCGCCAATAATACATAAGCCGGGGCGGGTTTGTGAGATTGTCCGTTAGGGGCAAATATTATTGGTGAACCCGCCCCTACAGGAATCAGGATAATCGACCGGACATGATATAATTGGTAATTCAGGACTTATACCAATTTAATGTGAAGTTGCACATATCTCGATCCCCCTCGCATACCCCCTACTCCCCCTGGTTGTTGGGGAGTAGGGGTTGACTTTGAGAAGAATCTTGTCCCCCCCTTAGTAGGGGCGGTGCGACCCCTACTCCCCGTGCCCGCCCTCTTGGCTAGGGGGGATCGGATTCTATGCAACCTCATAAAAAATTGGTATTACGCACCAATACTCAAGAAACCGGGTTTTTTACCGACATAAAAAGCTAAATTCCCTGTATTTTTGTACGGGACTTGTGCACCGATAGTCAGAAACCGGGTTTTTTTCCGAAAATCCTTCGTTGTAGGTCACAGATTAGGTAAAAAACCCGGTTTCTTTGGGCTGATGCGTCCAGGGCTGTTATCTCTCAACCAATTTCCTCAAGTCCAATAAATTTTTCCCCCCATCACCAACAATCAGCGGCAATTTCCCATCCCATTTTTCTATAGCCTGCCTTTCCAAAAGTTCGGGAGTCAAATTGTCCCGCAGCAACCTTTGCACTTCGGCTTCTCCCTTGGCTAAATTCACCTTAGCCTCGGCCTGTTTTACTGCCTTCAGCGCTAAAAACTCCCCTCTTTTTGCCTCCTGTTCGGCAATTTGTTTCGCCTCCACCGCCTCGCTAAACCGCTCAGAAAAGTGAACGTGTACTAAAGAAATATCGTCTACTGCAATGTGATATGTAACCAGCCTCAAGGTCAAAGAATCATCAACTGCGGCTTTAACTTCTCCCCGTTTAGTAATTATTTCTTCAGCCGTGTATTTGGCCATAACTGCTTTTAATACTTCTTCAACTGCCGGATCGATAATGCGAGCCACGACTTCTTTTTCGTCACCTATTTGTTGAAAAATAGCATTTGCTTCTTCTGGGATAATGTGCCAATTGAGCGCTACATCCGTGAAAACATCTTGCAAATCTTTTGAGGAAGCTTCAGCGGAACTTTCCTGTTTTTGTACCCTGACGCTCAACTTTTTTACAGTATAAACTGTGGGAACTATTACGTGAATTCCTTCTCCTAGTACCTGTTCTTGCACTTTGCCAAACTGCATCAGCACGCCCCGTTCTCCAGCGTTGACTATGATAAAAAATTTGGACAAAATAGCTAGAAATACTATTACTATAGCTAGTTGAACAGCTAGGTAAAACTCTTTATTTTTTTTATTGCTGGATTTGAGTGAGTCAACGTTACTGCTGGATTCTAAAACCATATTCCACCCCGATCGCACTTAATTCAATGACCAATATTGATTTAACCAATCTTCTATTTTCCTGCCATCAACAACTGTTCAAAATCCGCTGCCGCCAAAGGAGGACTGAACAAATATCCTTGCATTATATCGCACTTATAGCGCCAGAGAAAATCTTTTTCGGCTTCTGTTTCAACTCCTTCGGCAATTACCTCAAGACAGAGACTGTGCGCCATTTCAATAATAGCTTTGACAATCGCTGCATTTGTGCAACCATCGGTGATATTGCTGATAAAACAGCGGTCTATTTTTAAAGTATCGAAGGGGTATTGCGTCAGATAGCTTAAAGAAGAATACCCAGTTCCGAAATCGTCAAGAGATATACAAACTCCCAAATTTTTCAAATGTTGCAAAGTCGCGATCGCACTTTCCGCATCTTCTACCATCAAACTTTCTGTCAGCTCTAATTCTAAACTGCTCGCTTGCAAACCAGTCTCTGCTAAAATGTGGGCAACTCTGCTGCTGAGATCCGGTTGGTGAAATTGGCGTGGCGACAGATTTACCGCTATTCGGAGCGGGAAACCAGCATTTTGCCAAACTTGCATTTGCCTGCAAGCTGTCTGCAAAACCCACTCGCCTAACTGTACAATGAAGCCAGTTGCTTCGGCCTGGGGAATAAATTCTGCGGGCGAAATCAGCCCTTTTTCTGGATGCAGCCAGCGCACTAAAGCTTCTGCGCTGATAATTTTACCAGTGTGGACATTGACCTGCGGCTGATAATAAACTTGGAATTCTTCTCGTTCCAGTGCGTCGCACAAACTTGTTTTTATCCGATCTAATTTGTCGGCATCTTGGATCAATTCGCTGCTTTGCGATCGCAAAGTATTGTACTGTTCGGCGACAGCTTCTTGTTTTTTCAAGCGGCTCGATATCGCTCCCACAAGTTCAGCTTTAGTAAAAGGTTTAGTCAGGTAATCATCTGCTCCCAATTCCATACCTTGCCGCATTTCACAGCGATCGGCTTTACCGGTCAGAAAAACAAAAGGTACTGTAGCAGTAACAGGATTAGATCGCAAGGCCACCAGCACCCCATACCCGTCAAGTTCTGGCATCATCACGTCGCAAATAATCACGTCGGGAACATTTGACACCGCCGCATATAAACCTTGCGATCCATTTTCTGCACCCGTCACGTCGAAACCTTCAGCTTTGAGGAGTTTGAGAATATTCTCGCGAATTACTTGCTCGTCCTCAATCACTAGAATCTTTTTCATACGTCATTCCCTGAAAGCGGTATAATTGATAGGCGTTACTGAACGCGATAAGCGTCCCAATAACTGAGAACGCACAGCTCGATCGACCAAACAGCGGAATATTTTCCGACACAAATAGCAAACACCTGAAAAACGCTAATTTTTCAAGCACAACTAGATTAATGTTTCTGTGCTTACTCAGTGCCGTCCGTATTATTACGAGGTTAATTGATAATCTCTCAACTAATTCTAGGCGATCGACAGTTAGCAGCGCCTTAAATAACTGCTAAACTAATTGTGCCGCCTGAACGATTGTCTGCAAACAATCTCAGCCTATTTATAGCAGTTGCCAAAAATCATGCAACTGCAAGCAAGTTCCAAACCCTTGCATAGTCAGTCTTTCCCCCTTCTTGAATGTAAAATCTCAACTTTTAAATCTCAAATGGTATTACCTACTGGATTCCCTGAACCCGCACAGATTGGGGTGATAGAAGTTAAGCAATATCCTCAGTACCGCGCTGTCACCTACACCCACGCGGGCGATTTGCGACAAGCAACTGGCATCGCCTTCAATCCCTTATTTCAACACATCAGCAACAACCAAATTGCGATGACAACGCCAGTAGAAGCGCGCTACACCGAAACTTCCGGGCAAATCGATGCGGTTCCCCAAGCTGAAGTTTCGTTCCTCTATCCCACACCAAATATCGCCCCCAGCAGCGTTAACTCCGCTGTAGAAATCACGGATACTTCGCCGATGACGGTTGTCAGCATCGGCGTGCGCGGGGCCTACACTTGGGAAAGCTACGAAAATAATCTCCAGAAACTCAAAGATTGGCTTCAAGAACATCCTGAATATGAAATAGTCGGGCCGCCGCGTCGCTTTTTTTACAATTCCCCGATGACGCCGGAAGCAACTAAAATCAGCGAGGTACAAATTCCGATCAAGTGCCGCTGACGTGAACAACTAATTCGCGAATGTGACCCCGCTGGCGGTGTTCCCACAGGTAAATTCCCTGCCAAGTTCCTAACAGCAACCTGCCGCGATCGATCGGGATTTGTTCAGAAGTATGAGTCAGCGCAGTGCGAATGTGCGCCGGCATATCGTCTGGGCCTTCGGCATCGTGAATGTAGCGATCGTCCTCCGGTACCAGTTTAGCCAAAAAGTTAGCCAAATCCTTAAGTACATCCGGGTCAGCATTTTCTTGAATCACCAAACTAGCAGAAGTGTGACGCAAAAACAAGCTACAAAGTCCTGTTTTAATACCTGAATTCGCCACCGCATCTTCTATCTTAGGAGTGATTTTGGACAGAGATTTCCCGGTAGTTTGAATCTTGAGTATCTGTTGATAGTGATTCATTCGATTCTAGATTGTAGATTGTAGATTTTAGATTTTGGATGAGACTGATGCAAAAGTCTTCGGTTCGGGGAGGTAGACTTTGTTTGTGTAAGATCGATTTCTAATCGGACTTATGAAAAATAGTCTACAACAGCTTGGGCGATATCCTCCGTACCATTTTTATCCAATTTATCCGACAAACAGGGCGGATGCAGCGGTTGTCGCAAAAACTCCCAATCCCCCTCAAAAAACTC
This sequence comes from Microcoleus sp. B7-D4, assembly GCF_036705125.1. Lineage (NCBI taxonomy): Bacteria > Bacillati > Cyanobacteriota > Cyanophyceae > Oscillatoriales > Microcoleaceae > Microcoleus > Microcoleus sp. B7-D4. The sequence continues at coordinate 28,552 of NZ_JAUBTT010000044.1, read as the reverse complement.
CGTCGCCGTCAAAATTTGATGTTCCGCATAATTTTGAATCCCTTCCAGCAACACCGCAGCTTCTGCAAAACCTTCTCTCCTTATAGAAACAACAGGTATTTCCAAACGCAAAGCTTCCGCAAAAGTGCTGTATCCCGGTTTAGAAACTAAGCGCCCGCAGACAGGCATAATATCAACCGGACGCGGTAAAATCGGGAAAGATTTTGCAAACTCCTGATTTTTGACTTTAATCAAATTGGGCAAATCGGGTGCTCCCGCATCAAAACTAATAAATTGCCAGTCGCTAAATTGCTGTAAATTTTGATAAGGAATTTCCTCTAAACCCAATCCGCCGAAAGTCAACAATACAGTTTTTTCCAGCGGTGTTTCGATGCCGAATACTTCCCGAACTTTATCGTTACTGTAGCGAGGATTGCCGCCAGTCAAGCCCACATCTTGAATATTTGGGAAAGCTGGCATCGGTTCGTGCAAAGGAAGACGAAAAAGTCGATCGCACATTCCGAAACATTCACCAATCCAATCTGCCATTTCTACAAATTCCCCGCCCCAATCGCGATAGATAAAATCCCACCCAAAATTGCTCATCATCCAGCAGGGAACCCCAGCCGCTGCCGCCATTCGCGTTGCCAAAGGAGGAATATCTGCCAGCACCAAACCTACCCGATTTTGCTTGATAAAAGTAACTTCGCTGGCAATTAGGGAATTTTGCTTTTTCCGAATTTCCCGCAATTTTTCCAGCGTCGCATCTTTATCCATATTCAAACTGTCAGCTTGTACCACACCCACATCAAAAGCGCGGGGACGGTGGATAAAGTCGCCCGTAATATAAGATTCTAGCAGCCAGCGAGGTGCTGTTGTTGTGATAATTAGTAAGATATCTGGATTTAATTCTTGAATTTTTGCAGCTACGAAGGAGACTCGGACAGCGTGCCCGAATCCGTGATTTGTGATGGCAATATATAATGTTGGTCGAGACATTAATAATAGGGGGGAATTGGGAATTGGGAATTGGGAATTGGGCATCGGGGATCGGCCAAACAGGGAATTGGAATTGGAGGTAGAGACTGGAATGAAACAAGGCCAAGTTTCAAGCGGGAGCATCTCAATGAAAGCAGCAAAGCTCGAAATTGGAATTAGGAGTCAGGAGTCAGGAGCCAGGAGAAAAGAGTCAGAAGGAAGAAGAAAGAAGTGTTTTTGCAAATATGAGATGCTCCCGTTTCAAGGGACGCAGAACGAACAATGACAAAATTAATAACTAATGACTATCCAATATACAAGAACTCATCAATCGCGCGCACCCTCAGACCAAACAGGTAATTGATTAATCTTGTCCAGCGTTATATCTACATACTTTTTACCGTCTGCCGCCAGATTTTCCCCAAAATATCCCTCATCGCCGTCGTGCTTGTGAGGGCCGCTCAAAGCTGCTGCATAGCGGCCTTGCAAACGAGCTTGGTTGAAAGGAGAAGTCGCGTACCAGTACCAGCGACTCGGAAAAACTATGCCGCCAATATCCTCAATTGAATCGCGGGTGCCGCGAAAGTGGAAAATGCGATCGGCCTCTGCAAAACCATTTTCTCCCGAAAAGACGCCCCCAACCGAAACAACCGTAATTTCTGCCTTCAGCCATTCTTTAAGATAGCGAGTAGCACCCAAAGCAACTTGTGCGCCGCCGCTAGTGCCAATTAAAATAACTTTCAAAGGCTTTTGAGGATTAACTGAAATGGGAGATTGAGCATTCATGCGCTCTATAATTGCCTTAGCCATTCCCTGATTGTATGCAAATCCGTAGCGATAATCTAGAGAAATTGCAAACCTCCAGAGATTGCGAATTTTGATGAATATATCCCCCGCAATCGGCCCGCTTTTTGCCTGTTCTGCAAACCGCCAAAAAGGAGCTAGCCACCGCTCTCCTCCTAAACTTTTGTTAGACGCTGAATAAGGAAAAACATCGCCCACTGCTACGCACTGCGGGTGACTTTTAACTAAACGCTTGAGAAAAAACTCTTCACCAGGGGTTAATTCATCCCCCGAAAAATCGCCAACTCCCGGTAAAAAGATGATATAACAATTGATCTGCGAAGACTTGCGGGCTTCTAAATTGCCCTTGTTTGAGGGCAATATCTCCGGCGGATTTTTCTTGATACCAAACGTTTCGGCACTTTGATTCAGCCACCATATAACAGTTCCCACCGGCGAAAGAATGCCCCAAACTAACAGGATTACACCTGCGATGAGCAACAAATTTAAACTTCCCCCGCGCAGCCATGCAAGTATCCGTAAAATCAATCTTAGCATTTAATAAAATCTGGTAGAATGCCAATTAATTACCTAATTATCTAGAAATAGTTCGGTGATTCTGCTGTATTAGAGCTTATTTTGTAAAAGTTGTCAACTATCTTGAGGAGCAGGAGTTCAACGTGAAGGGAGAAGATTCAATTGCAGGCTTGGGGGCAACCCTTTGGAACGCACTTTCTTTGAATGGCAATTTTTACGAAAAAACTCCCTACACTCGCAGAACTAAGCGGATAGCTTTAACAATTGTAATTTTAGCTGCGCTGTCCCGCGTGTTGGGCAGCGCTGTCATTTTGTTAATCAATCGAACTGAGCTATCAGTGTTATTTTTAGCACTTTGGATAGATGGTTTGGCAATCGCGGGGGGTTATTATTTTTGGACTTTCACTATCTTTAAAATCGGAGAGTGGCTGAAGCAGGGGCACGTAACTTATGGGGAGTTGTTGGTTCCGATCGGCTTTGCTTACGCGCCCCAAGTGCTGAATTTCTTAACACTAATTCCCTTGCTGGGAGAAGGAATTGAGCGGATATTAGCTGTGTGGAGTTTGCTAGCTGTAATTGTGGCGGTTCGCCAAGGTTTGGATATTCAAACTCGCTGGGCGGTGTTAATTTGTTTTGTGGGTTGGCCGTTGATTCAAATTGCGATCAGCTTTGTGAAAGTAATTGAACAGTTGCTTTCACGATGGCTTTAATTCATCAATACGGCAGCAGTATAGTAAACTCGCTGCCCTCTCCGGGTTCCGACTTGCCAATTAACTTTCCTCCATGTTGTTCTACCACAATTTGATAACTGATAGACAATCCCAAACCAGTCCCCTTACCTACCTCTTTAGTAGTAAAAAACGGGTCAAATATTTTACCCAATACCTCCGAACTCATCCCCACACCATTATCTACAATGCGAATTGCTACTTGATTTCCTTCGGCGACTTCAGTGCAAATCTGAATTGTCGAGTCAAATTCTTTCCCTCTTTTTTCGCGAGACAAAGCATCAATAGCATTAGTCAGTACATTCATAAATACCTGATTAATTTCTCCCGGATAGCAGTTCACTAAAGGCAAATTGCCGTACTCCTTGAGCACTTGAATATCAATTAATTTGTGATCCAAAATCATCAACGTGCTGTCGATACCTTCGTGGAGATTAACCCATTTTCTATCTGATTCATCTAGCCGAGAAAAGTTTCGCAGCGACAGCACAATATCGCGAACTCTCGCAGCGCCCACTCTCATTGACTCTATCATTTTAGTGAAATCAGTCATCAAAAAATCTAAATCTATTTGCTCTGTTTCATAGACTATTTCTTGCACTGGATTTGGGTAATTATTTTGGTATAAACGTAGTAAATGTAGTAAGTTTTCAGCGTATTCATTGGTGTAATATAAATTTCCATAAATAAAGTTAATCGGGTTATTAATTTCGTGAGCAACTCCCCCTACCACTTGCCCTAAACTGGACATTTTTTCACTTTGAATTAGCTGCAATTGAGTGTGGCGAAGTTCTTCCAATGCAGTATGCAATTTCTCAGTTCTTTGCGCTACTCGCGTTTCCAGAATAGTATAAAAACGGGCATTTTCTAGAGAAATAGCTGCTTGTGCAGACAATATTCCCAAAATTTCTAGCCTGTCGCTAGTAAAAGCACCTTTGGTTAAATTATTTTCTAAATAAAACATTCCCGTCAGGTTGCCTTGATGGATAATTGGCAATACCAGGATAGATAGGGGTTGATTGGTCGCAATATACGGGTCAAATTGGAATTGATCGGATCGGGTAGCATCGTCTAAAACCAAGTATTGTTGGGTTCTTTCTACATAGTTAATTAAGGAAATGGGCAGAATCTCAGATTCGGCAATCGGGAGAGATTGCAACAGAGTTACATCATTAAACTCACCTGTAAGTCCAGCTTCTATGAAGAATTGATTACCTGTCTTGGCAATAAATAAGACTTTTTGAGCGCCTGCATTTTCCTTCACAAGCTGTACGAGTTTCTCTAGCAAGCGGCTGAGGATAATTTCGCTCGAAACAGCTTGAGATGCTTTGACAACAGTTGGTAAATCCAGCACCAAACTATTGTTGATAGTAGTTGTGGCAGTCGTGACAACATTTTTATATATTGCTTCTTGATGACGCTCAACTAAATAATGATAACGGGATTCTAAGTATTTAACTTTTGCTATAGCTCCCCAGCGGATGTAGGCATAATAAGCTTTTGTCACATAAGTTCGAGCAATTATCTCTTTATCCCAAGATTGATAAAACTCTCCCGCTAATTCATAGGCTAATGCTTCTTCTTGGATGTAACCGTTAGCAGCCGCTCCTTTAATAGCTAAGTCATAATAATCCATAGCTGCAAGTTTATCGCTGAAAAGTCGAGCTTTCTCAGCTTCAACTAACTCGTACTTGTGCTGATAATTCATGGGTGCATGGTAGGCCCACTTTTTCATAATTTGCTGATTAGAGTTAACAATAGCTAGGTATGCTTCTTGATTGTCACTGTCAGGATAGTGAGCGAGGAGGGCCAGCGAATAGTAGAAATTGTGTACCCCAACAGTGATTAAGCCGATCGCCCCATCTGCGTATTCTGCCGCTAATTTACCGCTGGCCACAGCCGCAGCATAATCTTTAAGTAAATAAAGCAGCATCAATTTAGCAACATAAGCTGCAAACAGCGACATTCGATTATTTTCTTTCTGCCAACGCGACATCACAGCAGGTTCATCCAACCTGTCGCTAACTAATCGTACTTGCTCTGCTGTTTGGCTTCTTAAGCTTGAAGCAAGTAATTGCCAAATCTTAGCATAACCTATGGCAAATTCGTGTTTATTCTTTATCAAATAATCCATATAAATGCTTTGTTTTTCCGTGACATATTCTAGCGGTTCTCCAACCATAAATAAATTAGTAATATAGTGCTTAGAATTATAAATCGCCCATTCTACATCACCACTTTCCAAACCAAAATTCCTTCCTTCTAGAAAGGAAGCAAGTGTATTTTTAGTAGACTCTTTCCATATTCTGATATGACCATTAAACATTACATAAACCTTAGCTTTCTGTTGGCTAGCATTAAATTGTTCTAGCAGCTTTAAAGCGATTAGCCCAGCGTAGTAGCCAGCTTCGATGTCGCCTTCGATGCCGCACAGCATCATTCCATAAAGAGTATAAGGAAAAGTGGCTAATGCTGAATGACCGCGATCGATACAAAGATTGACCATAGTCAAGACGAGGGAGGAGACAATTTCTGGTTTGGCAATATAAGCAGGAGGATAGAGGGCTGTCAGGATTTCCATAGCTGCCAGTTGATAAGGATCTGTCATAACTGGCAGGTTCTCTAATTCCTCAATTCGCGGCAATTTTGGCACTGCAATAGTTGGGCTGTCTAAGAGGTTTATTCCCAGCATTTTCAGCACTTCTAGACCAGTTTCAACAGCTTGTAGCATCTGGCTTTGAGCCTGATAAAATATGATTTTTAGCTGATACACTTTCACTATGTCAAGCTGGTTTTTAGCCGATCGCAAAACCACTTCTGCCAAATTTTCTGCTTGCTGGAAGTTAGTGTTTAAATATTCCGCTTCCAGCGTCTCTACATACAGCCGCAGCGTCATGCTATAGTGGCGTTCCCAGCTATCCGGTGCTAATAAGGAAATTCCCACATTCAAATACTTAACAGCGGGTTCATAAGCGTTAGCTGCTTTTGCCTTATGTCCAGCAATTAAATTTAATTCGGCTAATTCATCTTTTTCTGATTGCCTGGTGAGACAATCAATTCCTACATTCAACTGGTTGATAATATCAAAAATTCTCTCTTCTACTTTATCGGCGGGCGTATTTTTCAACAGCAATTTACCGATGCTAAGATGAGTGGCTTTCTTTTCATCATCAGGAATCAGCGAATATGCAGCTTGCTGGACGCGATCGTGCAAAAAATTATAACTGATTCGCGAAGAATCGAAAGTTAAATTAACTCCGGCTTCTCCATCTAAAAATAAAGGAATGAGGTAACTCTCATTCAATGGAAGTATTAACCCCGCTTGCAAAGCATCCCAGAGTTCAGTCGCAGTGACTGACGGAGATTTTTCGTTGACAGTAGATAGAACATCTAAAGTGAATTTGTCCCCAACACAAGCCGCCAATTTCAAAACTTGTTGTGTAGTCTCTGGCAACTGTTGAATCCGACTGGCTACCAGTTCAACTACACTCTTATCTATGATGCCAATAGCGTGAATATCCTCAATGTTCCACTGCCACTGCCCTTTTATTCCGGGAGACAGCAGCCCGGTAAAGTCAAATCTCAAAAGTTTTTCTTGATAAAGAGTGTTGAGCAATTGCGTCAAGAAAAAAGGATTGCCACCACTCTTATTCCAAATTAACTCCGCTAAAGGTTGAATTCTTTCTGAGTCATTCAATGTCTCAGAAATCAACTCAGTCACCTGGGCTAAAGAAAGAGGTTCCAGAACTAAATTGTTGAGAATAATCCCCGTTTCTTGAAGGTACTCTACTGTTTGCATTAAAGGATGTGTAGAGCTAACTTCATGGTCTCGATAGGCTCCAATTAATAGTAAATATTTGCTATCTGGGTCAGTCGCCAGCAATTCCATTAATTTCAATGTCGCTGAATCTGACCACTGCAAGTCATCGATAAATATGACTAAGGGATGCTCTTTTCGCGCGAATACGTGGATAAATTCTTTGAATAGCCTGTTAAAGCGGTTTTGTGCTTCTGTGGGGGGAAGTTCCGCAACCGCAGGCTGTTTGCCAATTACCAATTCTAGTTCGGGAATCACGTCAATAATTACTTGTCCGGCATCGCCTAGTGCGGCTAAAAGTTTATCTTGCCAATCTTGTAATTTTTTGATATTTTCCGTAAGTAACTGCTGGATCAAAGATTGAAAAGCTTGAATTAAAGATGCGTAAGGTATATTCCGCTGGAATTGGTCAAATTTACCTGAAATAAAATAACCCCGCTGTCTGGTGATGGGTTTTTGAATTTCGCTAACTACGGCCGATTTCCCTATACCTGCATAACCAGAAACTAGAATCACTTCAATTTGGGAAGGGGAAGAATCTTCGTCGCAAGGATTAGCTACACGTTCAAATGCTGCCAATAGTTCGCTGACTTGTGTTTCCCGCCCGTACAATTTTTGAGGAATCAACAACTGACTCAATATATCTAAGTTTCCTGGCGTAAAATCGACTATCTTCCCTGTAGTTTCTAACTGATATAAACACATTTCTAAATCGGCTAACAAGCCGCCGGCTGTTTGATATCTATTTTCGGCATTTTTAGCCATTAACTTCATCACAATTTGTGAAATTGCTGGTGGAATGTCGGAATTAATTTGCTCCGGCAAAATTGCTTGAGAAGCGATGTGACTGTAAACTATTTCTAAAGGGTCGTTGCTCATAAATGGCAATTGACCTGTCAGCATTTCATATAAAGTGATTCCTAGAGAATAAAAGTCGGTGCGGTAGTCGAGGGTGCGGTTCATTCTCCCGGTTTGTTCGGGAGACATATAAGCAAAAGTACCGACTATAGAGTTAATATTATTTATTTGGGGATTTTCTTTGGACAAGCGTGAAGCAATCCCGAAATCTGTCAGTTTAATAATTCCTGTTGCGCTGTGTATGATGATATTGCTTGGCTTAATATCTTTGTGAATAATTTTTTGAAGGTGCAGATATTCTAAGGCTTTTATGAGTTGGATGCCAAACGTCAAACAGGTGATGACTTCGAGCTTTTGTCTCGACAGGAGGCGATCGAGAGATTCGCCCTCAAAGTCTTCTAAAAGCAAGCCGAGACGGTTGTCAAAGGTTTCTAGGCTAAGGACTTTAACTAGGCCCGGATGGTCTAAATGTTGGCGAATGCGATACTCATGCTTGATCCGGGTAATTGCATCAAGGGTGGGATATTCAGCTTTCAGGATTTTGAGTACGGTTGTATCCTGGTGGGTGGGGATTTTTCCTCGATAAATAATTGTTTCGATACCTTCGTGGAGAGTGGAGTGGATTTGGTATTGCGAGAGAAATTGCATGGAGTTCTGCAGAGAGTTGAAAATATATGTGATTCTAGTCTGTGTTCGCTGTTGACTGTGGGCTGTTGGCTGACGGCACTACCACCCTCAACCGTCAAAAGTCTTGACATGGCAACTGTTATATGCTTCATTCAACCATGTACTTAGGCAAACAAAAATCAAGCTTAATTTACTGGAACAAGAATATGATTTATACATAACAATGATATTATTCATGCAATCAAGCCATTTTGCTACTATTATTCTCAATTAATATCCGATCGACAGCGGACGGCAACCACACCCCTACTATTCGGGTCTCCCCACTGTCCCTACCTCCTTAGCAAGATACATTGTTAAAGAAGGAAATACACAAAAATTTACATCTATAATTTGTGTAGTGTTCCAAATCGCTCCTCACCAGCAGCGATACAGCCCTCGCCAAGACAGTAGGATAGAAAAAATATGTTTGAACGCTTTACAGAACAAGCCATTAAAGCAATCATGCTAGCCCAAGAGGAAGCGCGACGCCTCGGTCACAATTTTGTAGGCACCGAGCAAATCCTCCTGGGACTCGTCGGCGAAGGCACTGGCATCGCTGCAAAAGTATTACTGGATATGGGCCTCAACTTGAAAGAGGCGCGCAATGAAATCGAAAATATCATCGGTAGAGGTTCCGGGTTCCTCCCGCCAGAAATTCCTTTTACGCCCCGCGTCAAGCGCATTTTTGAGACGGCGCTGAACGAAGCGCGGCAGTTAGGCCACAATTACATCGGCACCGAACACATCCTGCTAGGGCTGATTCAGGACGATGAAGGGGTGGCGGCGAAGGTGCTGCAAAACTTGGGGATCGATCGCCAGAGAGTCCGCACCCAGGTAATTCGTGCCGTGGGAGAAGTCGCGGCGGTACCCGGAGGCAGAGGAGATAGCGGCGATCGCAAAATCCCGACTTTAGAAGAATTCGGCACAAACCTCACCAAGTTAGCAGCAGCCGGCAAACTCGATCCCGTAGTGGGCCGCGAAAATGAAATCGAGCGCGTGATCCAAGTGCTCGGCCGCCGCACGAAGAACAATCCAGTGTTAGTCGGCGAACCGGGAGTCGGCAAAACCGCCCTCGCCGAAGGCTTAGCCCAGCGGATTGTTAATAGAAACGTCCCGGAAATTTTAGAAGACAAACAAGTAATCAGCCTCGATATGGGTTCGCTGATTGCTGGTACAAAGTTCCGAGGCGAATTTGAAGAACGGCTGACGAAAATCATGGCCGAAATTCGTGCTGCCGGCAACATCATTCTGGTAATCGATGAAATTCACACCTTAGTCGGTGCAGGCGCAATTCAAGGTAGCATGGACGCTTCCAATATGCTAAAACCAGCCCTTGCTAGAGGCGAATTGCAGTGTGTTGGCGCAACTACCTTGGACGAATATCGCAAACACATCGAGCGCGACGCTGCCTTAGAACGGCGCTTCCAACCGATCAAAGTCGGTGAACCGAGCGTGGCTGAAACAATAGAAATATTGTACGGGTTGCGATCGGCTTACGAACAGCATCACAGACTGACAATTTCCGACGCAGCTTTAGAAGCAGCGGCCACACTGTCAGACAGATACATTAACGATCGGTTTTTGCCAGACAAGGCGATCGACTTAATTGACGAAGCAGGTTCCCGCGTCCGCGTGATGAATTCACAAACCCCGCCCGAAGTTAAAGAACTCAAAAAGCAACTGCCTGCAGTAACAAAAGAAAAAGATACAGCAGTGCGCGAGCAAGACTTCGACAAAGCTGGAAAATTGCGCGATCGCGAATTAGAGATTGAAGCCGAAATCGCCGAAGCTACGATCAACAAAAGCCAACTCAAAACTTCTCCCATTGTCACCGAAGAAGACATCGCCCACATCGTGGCTAATTGGACGGGAGTACCAGTCAGCAAGCTGACAGAATCCGAATCGGAATTGCTGCTGCACATGGAAGACACGCTGCACCAGCGCTTGATCGGTCAAGAAGAAGCTGTCAGCGCAGTTTCTAGGGCTATCCGCCGCGCGCGGGTAGGCTTGAAAAATCCGAATCGCCCGATCGCCAGTTTCATCTTTTCCGGCCCCACAGGCGTCGGCAAAACGGAACTTACAAAAGCCCTAGCAACATATTTCTTCGGTTCCGAAGAAGCCATGATTCGGTTAGATATGTCCGAATTCATGGAACGCCACACGGTTTCCAAACTCATCGGTTCGCCTCCGGGTTACGTCGGCTACGACGAAGGTGGCCAACTAACAGAAGCAGTCCGGCGCCGTCCTTACACAGTCATCTTGTTCGACGAAATCGAAAAAGCTCACCCAGATGTCTTCAACATGATGCTGCAAATCTTGGAAGACGGCCGCTTAACTGATGCTAAAGGTCGGACAGTAGACTTTAAGAATACACTGCTGATCATGACATCAAACATCGGTTCGCGAGTAATTGAAAAAGGCGGCGGCGGTCTCGGTTTCGAGTTTGCTGACAGTGCCACAGACGTTCAGTACAACCGCGTACGCAGCTTGGTAAACGAAGAACTGAAACAGTTTTTCCGTCCCGAATTTATCAACCGCTTGGATGAGATTATCGTCTTCCGCCAGTTGAACAGGGAAGAAGTGAAGCAGATTGCGGACATTATGTTGCAGCAAGTCTTCAGCCGCTTAACCGAACAGGGTATTACTTTGTCGGTGACAGACCGGTTCAAGGACTTGTTAGTTACAGAAGGCTACAATCCCAGCTACGGTGCTCGACCTTTGCGCCGCGCAATCATGCGGTTGTTGGAAGATGTACTGGCTGAGGAAATGCTGTCTGGGAAGCTGAAAGACGGCCAAAAGGCGATCGTTGATGTGGATGAAAACGGTCAGGTTAAGGTAGTACCCGATGGTTCATCTGAGCCGAAATTGCCCGAATTCGCATTAAGCCATTAATGCACTCTAAAAACGGATAAATACTGTTGATTAAAAACCCGGTTTCTCGGAGAAGCCGGGTTTTTAATTAAATGAAACCCGTTTAAAAAAAGCAACTTTAGGCAAGCTCCAAATCCTTATATAATCAGTCATATCAAATTCGGTAGCATCGGAATTATTCCTCTCTGTATTCTCTCCCTCTGCGTTCTCTGCGCCCTCTGCGGTTAAATCATTCAGATACAACCGATATCTTGCACCCTTCTCAAGTAGCCATTTATGAACAGGCCATATGCCTGTTCCACAAGAACATTGAATTTTTGTGGAACAGGCATCTTGCCTGTTCTTGAGAATGGTGCAAGATATGAGATACAACCGGAAACGATATCATTCCCAATTATAAAATCTAAAATGGTATGAGTTATGACTCTGTTATCCCAACACATTATCTACAGCAATTTCTACATCTGGAAAAGCTAGAATTGATAAAACCTGACCCCGCTGAAATCTTTGAATATTTTGATATCCCAAGGGAGAAGGTTCGCGATAAACTACTACACATTGCTCGTTAATATCTACCAGCCAAACTTCTACAGTATTGTCTTCCGCATAAAGAGGAATTTTGATAATTCTGTCAGTTTCAGCGGTTGCATCCGCTACTTCCACAATTAGTAAAATATCCTCAGACTGAGGATGTCCCGATTCGTAAAAATCATCGCGCCGCCGCAGTAAAGAAATATCCGGTTCAGGTTCCGAGCGATCGTCCAATTCTACCGGATCTTGAACTCCAATGGTTACTCTCGATAATAAGCAGATATAGAATAACTCTGTCAGACGCTTGACATGAGATGTATGCCTTCTACCGACGGCGGCCATTTGAACAATTTCTCCTCGAATCAATTCAACTTTATCATCTTTTGTCAAGATGCCAGATTCAATCATCTGATGATATTCTTTTACTGTGAACAGGCGCTTCATAAACTGAGTTGTCATAATTTATTTATTTGGCGCTCCTTTTAGTTGCCCTTTTTCTGTTTCATCGCCTTTGCTGCTTTCACAATCTCAAATCGCGGCGCAAAAAAAGGAATTTTTACCTATTGATCTTAGTTTGCTTTTAAGGTATATTTTAGATAATGGGAGTAGTAACTTAATTTTTAAAATTGCCACTATTTCCATTATTAAATAATACAGTGTCAAGCTAACAGTGTCAAGCTTTTTACCCAAAAAAAAAGGGCGATTTTTCAAAAGTTCATCAACAAATAATCATAGGGTTAGGGTTTTGGTAAACCCACCCTAACCACCCAACAAAAGTTGATTAAGGGAAAATTTAATCCCACGATTGCAATTGTACAACCCAATGCTGCACGACAGCAGAAATGCGATCGCGCCGCGTTTCAAAAGTAGCAGCAATCCAGATAAACGCAATGCCAAAAGCCAAACCCATTGCCCATTTAATCAGCGGATAATCGAAGATTAGAACCACCAACTGATAGAAAACATTGATTAAAAAAATTCCCGTTCCCACAAACAAAAACGCCCGAACTCGCAGCGCCAAACCCGCTGCAATAGCCGCCAAACTAAAAGCCCCCGCAACTAAACCGTGGTTTTGCTGAGTAAAAAGAGGCATCCCGCAAATCAGCGCAGTGGCGAGCATTCGCAGAGTGTGGCGCAGCGGTTTTTCTGCTGGTAATTTGAGAGTGCCATCGAACTGAGCAATGTAAAGTAAAGAAAGTCCTAAAGGAGTAACATAAAACTCTGGCTGAGTCAATCCTATTTGCCAGAACCACCGCAGCATTATCCAGTCAATTATCGCCACACTCACATAGGTAAAACGGGCTTCCTCCCTTTCCCAAGCCAGGAAAAAATAGAAGGTAGCAGCTATCAGCAAGCTAATCGGATAAAACTTAGCCGGACTTTCCAAAATAGTAACTATTGGAATCAGCGAAGCAATTACCTGCCAAGGTTTTTTTGACCAACCCCAGTTGTCCCAAGGCAAAATGTAAATGAAATAGGCAAATAGAGAAGCGAGGGCAACTTTCCAAGGCCCCAGCGGCCCGGAAATATACTTAACTAAAGGCGTATTGATCCAATAAAGCCGGAGGCCAAAGGCTTCTACCCAGCCCAAGTAAATCCAAATTTCTGCCCATTGGCGATCGAGATTATTTCGCCCTTGCAAGAAAGCATATTGAACTAATAAAGCACCAGTGACTAATCCTAAAGTTAAGCCGGATTTAATATCATTCACAGAAGCCCAAATCAGCAGCAAACTGCTCAAAACCCAGTGCAGGTGAGCAAATATTTTTAACTCTGCATTAGTTAAATGTAAATAATTGCTGAGCCAAGGAGATAAAATGCGATAGATATATGTTAAAGTTGTGCCGAGAGTTGCCAGGACAATTAAGCCATCTCCAAGAGTTCCTCCTGGTGTTTGAAAAAGTCTATAGAGTAGCGATTCGTAAGCAGCAACGGAGACGCCAATTAATCCCAAATAAACCAAAGGTTTGAATTCTGGTTCCCGCCTACCAATGCCGATCGCAATTAAAGACGCACCCAACACAGTTAAACCAGTCCAATTCGCAAAACTGTGCGATCGGAAAGTTAAACCCAATACGCCGTAAACCAAAGGTATAAAATGAATGCTAGGTAAATTTGTTCGATCGCGGTGGCGGCGCCGCCACCAATCCCCCAACAATTGCGTAAACAATCCGAGAGCAATATTAGCAACTGCCAAATTAATCGTAGTGCGATCGACAAAACTCAAACCCACTGCTGTCAATAACTCCAAACTCCAAGCCAAAGCATAAATTGCCAGAGGGGAAAGTTGCCGTAAACTTCGGAAAATAATCGCAGCCATTATCACCAAAATAGCAGCCAAAACTTCAGTAGAGGGCGGGAAAGTCAAGCTACTGGCTGCGTAGAGTTCATAGGAATAAAAAGTAATAGTTGTTAACAGTAAGCCGGCGAGTAAGATGGCCCACCCATCTAAAGCTCGATCGTAAATTTCAGCTAATTGAGAAGACTCAGGTAAACGGCTGGAAAAACGAACAATCATGCTGCGAAGCAACCACAGACACAAAAGAGCGATCGCCCCGGCAATTCCCCAATCCCAACCCGACACAAAACCTAATTGATCGATCACCGCAGCTACGAAACTCAAGCCAAACCCCACTCCAATCGCAGCCGCTGGTATCTCGACTAAATAGTAAGTATTGACCAACATTAATCCGGCGGCAACCCCCAAACCAATTAACCGATATCCCGGAAAAATAAAAATTAGAAATTGGGCAAATATTAGGGCGATCGTACTAAAGGTACTGGCAACTTTTTTGTGAGGAACCTCAGTATATTTAGCAACAGTAGTCAAAGCCAAAGGAGTCGCCAGCCAGAGCAACCTCCACTGAGGGCGATAAGTGGCAGTACCCGCAATCACATAATTTTGCAACAAGATAAAGCTAAATCCTGCTAATACTAAGCCCAGATACCAGGAACTTTGGAACCATGCAGGATGCCAGCGAAAAAAGGCAGAGCTTTCTCGGAAATTGGCCGCTTTCATACCGACAAAAAATACCCATTCACTCGCCATGAATATTAATAATATTGCAGACCAAATATTTGGTGTCAGGTTTGGGAAAAATAAGTCAATTGCCGATGCGATCGCACCTAAACCCATAATGTGAGTTAGGGGAACCAAAATTGCCGGATTTCCCGGTTGTTCAGCCGCAGAAGCCTGCCTCGAAACTCGCCGGGAATTATCGGGAATTACGTATTTCCAAGTGATCCAACCTAAAATTAAAGTAGAGACTAATAAATTGAGCGATCGCCAAAACGGATTGACAAAACTAATAACAGTTAAAGCACTCCCCAAAGCGAGAGCAAGGTTTTCGCCAAAACTGGCAAGTTGAAACTTTCGCTTGCGGTAGAGCCACTGCGCTGCACTTACCATTAAAATTAAATAAGGCAACAGCAGAACACCCCAAAAAGCCCAAGGAGTTTCCTGAGAGTTTGTAAGCTGAGTTAAAAATGCGGCAACTTGTGTTTTAATCCCTAAAGGAAGCACTCGCCAAAACAGCCAAATACTCTGAAGTCCCACCGCCTCCAGCATTACCAAATCAAACTCTTGCCAAAACCGCACTAAACGGTTATAAAAAAACCAAACAGCCAATCCGCTAACTGCGATCGCCTGTAGCGGAATGTCGCGAAAACAAACCAGGTATCCCAAACCCAACAAACCCATTCCCGCTAATTGCCATTTAAAAAAGTTGCTGGGATTTGGCTGGTCGGATATATTGTTTTCAATAGTCCCAGATTGCCGGGGTTGCTGCCAATCCAGCCATGCTAAAAGCACGCCACAAATCGCCAAAGCTAAACCCATTTCAGCGATATTTACATCCTTGACAAATATCGCTCGACTCAGTAAAATTCCTAACGAATAAGCTACTAAAGCTGCTTTTTTGTAAGTCAGAAAATCTCTGCTCAAACTGAAAGCAGCGGGGAATGTTTCAGTATTTCCCCCACGTTGGATAGATTGCAATCGTTGTTGCTGAACTTGATAAACTGTAGTAGCAGCAGTCCCCACTGTACCCACATAAACCGCAGTAAGGGAAAAGCCTGCAAATGCCCACCAAGAGTGCAAATAACTCAATCCCAAGTGATTTAGGGCGATCGAGCGAGTGATGTTTTTTCCTGAAAAGCTTTGATATTGATATTTGATAATCCGGGCAGTTATCCAAGTCAAAATAAGTGCCGCTGCGATTGCTACCGCCCAATCCCAAGGATACCGCCACAATCCAAAAGTATCCATCGCCCAAAAATTGATCGGCACTAGCAACAGCGTCACTTCTTGCAAAGTTTGAGCAGTCAAGTGCAAATTCTGCTGTCTGTTTGCCCAACTGCTAATCGCCCAAAAAGTTAAAGTATAAGCTAACAAAACTCCATATTGTCCGGCGGCAGGAAATCTTTGCCACTGACTGGCAGCTAAGACTCCAGAGGAGACAACTACCATGAACACTCCTAAAAATAACAGCCACACCACGCTAATTTCTGCCATTAGTGAGTGCAAAATTTGAGCGATAAAATTAGGGGTTTGAGTAGTTTCTGTGGGCCTAGCAACGCTTTCTCTGCTGCTAGGTACTGCTTTTTGCGTTGATAAGGCAGGTACTTTTGGCTCGGCAATAGGAGCGATCGGGTTTTCAATTTCAGAAAAATCTACAGCGGGCTCTCTGATTGGGCAGACTAAATACTGTCGGCACAATTCCTCAACCTCAGCGGGCGAAAGTAAACCTAGCCGCAGCCACGCATCTAAACCTGTCAACAACTCAGGATGCGACGCTAAGACGCTCAATTCAATTTTGCTCGATCGATCTTTGGGAGACGACATTGGCTTAAACTTGTACTAAGTACCTTCCAGCTATAGCCTAGATTAATGTCGAGCGAATATGGCAAAATACCGCCATCGCAATTGGCACAATAAGTATTTATAACTAAAGAGCTGTATCAACCAGTGTCAACCGGTGAAAAAATACCGCTGATGGGCCTAAACCAGCGTGCATCAGCGGTGAAAAACTCCAAATTAGGACACAGCAGCGGTGTCCTTACCGATCGACATATTGCAGCAAAGTGTCTACACTAGCATTGTGGTCTATGAAAGAAAACAAATGTTTGAAGAGGAGTTTTCCATCTGCACCCAAAACAAACTGAGCCGGCAAAGGAGCACCTAAAGCCTGACCGACTTGATAAGCCCGAAACACTTTACAGCCTGGATCAGAAAGCAGAGGCATTTTCAAGCCTAAATCTCTAACCACAATTTGGCTTTGGCGATCGTCGGTACTGGCAATCATCAATAATTCTATATTGCGATCGGCAAATTTTTCCCAGTTTTCATTCAAAGCTTTAATGTGAGGAAAACAGAAAGGGCAATATTGCTTTTCAGTAAAAATCCGCGTAAAAGCCAGGACTACCGGCTTATCGCCCCGATAATTCGACAGCCGCACCAATTTGCCATTATTAATATCCGGCAATTCAAAATCTGGCGTCATCTGTCCCAGCTTCAGAACATTACTCGCCGGAACAGGCAATAAATTTTGGAAAAACCGCTCATTTAACAAGCCGCTAAAATTAGTAGAAGTCAGCATATTTCCTAATTGGGTAATTGCTAATTGCTAATTGGTAATTAAAAATCCGCTTAAATAAATGCCTCTGCGGGTACGGGCACGGCAGCGCCGTGTCCGTACAAATATAATCTGCTTAAACCGCAGCAAAGAATACCTTAGACTTGACAGGATCGGGAGTCATGGTCTTGTCACCGGGCTGCCAGCCGGCGGGACAAACTTCATCGGGGTGAGACTGGACGTGTTGGATAGCTTGCAGAGTACGGAGAGTTTCGTCCACGTTGCGGCCGAAGGCAAGATTGTTGATAGTAGAGTGTTGGATGATGCCTTCTTTGTCGATGATGAACAGACCTCGGAGGGCAATGCCTGCTTCTGGGTCGAGGACGTTGTAGGCCGAACTAATTGTTTTTTTGAGGTCAGCCACTAAGGGATAGTTGAGGTCGCCAACACCGCCAGATTTGCGGTCTGTTTGTATCCAAGCGAGGTGAGAGAATTCACTGTCAACGGATACGCCGAGGATTTCGGTATCGATTTTCTTGAAGTCCTCGAAGCGATCGCTAAATGCTGTAATCTCAGTTGGGCACACAAAGGTGAAGTCCAAGGGGTAGAAGAACAGGACTACATACTTTTTGCCTTTATAGTCTGACAGTTTAACTGTCTTGAATTCCTGATCCACTACGGCTGTTGCTGCGAAATCGGGTGCAGCTTGACCAACCCGGAGGCATTCACTGGTCATAGATTTTGTTTCCTTTTTTACGAACTGTTACAAATATATCATACTCATAACGACTACAAGTATCTTCTCGATCGATAAAAAAAAGACGCTCTCAAATTTGAGAGCGCAGTTTTTTTGATTAAATAATGGCTCAGGCGGGATTTGAACCTGCGACCTTGGGCTTATGAGTCCCCTGCGCTAACCACTGCGCCACTGAGCCAAATCTACTTCACGATTTACTATCGTAGCACGGTAGGGCTAGCTATGTCTGGTTTTTAAACAACACTATTTCTAATAACTTACCGTAAAAGTTATGAGTTTTGCTAATCCTTCAAAACCCATAACTTCCGACCAGTCGTTACCGAGAAGCGCTGGACGCATCATCGTCGGGCAGAAAAGCCATAGGGTTGATAGCACCCTGTCCGGCGGGATGAATTTCAAAGTGCAAGTGCGGCCCGGTACTAAAGCCGGTGCTGCCCATTTCTGAAATCTGTTCGCCTTGAGCGACTCTCTGACCCTTTTGCACCAAAATTCGGCTGTTGTGGGCATAGACCGTCTCAGTGCCGTCAGGATGGGTAATTTCCACCAGATACCCGTAGCCGCCGTCGTTCCACTGAGCATAGGTAACCACCCCGTCTGATGCTGCCACAATTGGCGTGCCGATCGGCCCTGCAATATCAATTCCTTTGTGCATCCGTCCCCACCGCCAGCCGTAGCCGGAAGTAAGAACGCCCTTAGACGGCCAAATAAACCCCTTCGCCGACTGTTGTTTGCCGTTAGGCAGATAGGTATCAGGGCTCGAAAGCGGAGGCAGTTCTGGAGAAACCATGCGTCCCAAAGACGGGTTGCTTAGGGGGTCGTAAGCCTCAGATCCCAAAGGAGCAGTTGCTACCATAGGCCCCTGCCCAGCAGAGGTCGGCGTCAGGTCGATCGGTTGCAGTTCCGCTGCGCGAGCGGGGTCTAAACGCTCTTGCTGCTGCTTCTGAACCTGCTGGGACCAGGCTCTCGATGGCGGTCTGCTGATTTCATTCTGCACCGCCTCAGCATAGTCGGGGGTGTAGAGATATGGATTGACACTTGGCATATCCTCAGACGGGTTGACCGAGGGCCCGTCATTTGGAGCCAGGGACACCGCATTTGCGCCGATCGAATTGCGCGAGGCACGATATTCCTCTCGCAGCCTGACCACTTCTGCCCTCAAGCGTTCGGAATAAGGGTTGAGAGCTTCTGCGGTAGGGAGAGCCTCTGAATTCGACTCTGGTACAGCGCTAGTAGGAGCGGCATTTAAACCCTGGGCGCTAGTATTTGCCACGAAGCTGAGCGGCTGCGGGTATTCTCCCGTAGCGATGGCGGTAGCAGTGGCACTGGCTGGTCCAGGCAGGGCACTGGTGTCAACTGCACCTGTAAATGTTGGTTCCCCTTGAAGATCCAGCTTCCGTGGATCGCTAATGGTTTGGGAAACTTGAGTCAGCGGAATGCTGTTAATTTGGGGAACCATCGGCGCTGAAATATTGTTCAGACCTTCCAGGTTCTCCAGGGGAGAGACAACAGGCACTTTGGGCGCGGGTGCTGCAACGCCAGCACCGGCTATTTCCGAGGTAGACGAGCTGGGGTTCAAAGATGCGGGAACCGAACTCGCCGCCCAGACAGATGTAGAGTTGGAGGCAGAATAAGAGGCTGCCGCCTGCACCCCTGGATTTTTCAACCCCACTTGGGGAATTTTGAGCCGTTGATTGACATTCAACAAGTTGGGGTTGCCGAGCTTGTTGACGGAGATCAGATCTTTGGGCGATACGCCGTGACCTTTGGCGATCGCATCTACCGTATCTCCCGGACGCACGCTGTAGAGAACCTCAGCCGGCCGGGCGGTACTTCCCGCAGGGGGGACTAGCACAGCCGAGGGCAAACTGGGTGTTGCCAAAGACTGTTCAATTGACTCGAATGCTCGATCGGGCGATGCTGCTTGACCTCCCCCGGAATTGGGAAGTACAGGTGTGGCATCGAGGTCAGGAATAGTTGTCCCTGTTGCATATCCGGGGGATGTCAGCGTCGGTGCTGACTCCGGCAAAAATGCCGCAGATGTAGATAAATTTGCTCCCCCCTCCGACCCGAACATAGTTCGACCCGATTCTGTGGTGCGGTTTTCCTGTTTTTTCAAACTGTCGATCGCCCCGTCTGCATTGGGGATGTCGATCGAACTTTGTTCCGGTACCGTCGTGACCAGCGGGGTCGCTGCGGTTGATGGCAGCGCTGTCATGGCTGCACTATCCGGCTCGGAGCCAGTCAGATTTAACTCTTGTTCGGGATTGACCGTCGCTGCGCGCTCTAGCGAAGCCGATGTGCTATAGCCGGCGTTCTGTTGTGGTGTGGCTTCCGTCGCAGTCGGAACTCTTAGCTGTTGGCCAACTTGGAGGATGGTATCGGGTTTGATGTCGTTGGCAGTTGCTAGTGCCAAAGGTTCAACTTGATAATCCTGAGAAAGCTCCCAAAGGCTTTGCCCATCCTGCACCTTAACCGTCGCCGGCTCAGAAGGTGCTCCTGGCTGTTCGGCCCTGGAACCGTCCACTTGTGCGGACGTAGTGGGCCCGTTGGCCGATACTTGCTGTACTTCAGCGGTGGATTCAGATGTCGGTGCGAGTTCAGACGCGCGAGCGCTGTCTCCGTTTCTCGGTAGCAGGATGCCAGAAGCACCTACCGATATTGCCAGACCGATCGTGGCGAGAGAGCGAACTCTGCCTGTGCTGAGCGTTGTCTGTTTGGATGGTTCCGCAGAACCGTCTCTGTCGATTTCACTAGCCTGAACAGGCTTAATTTGGGGATATGTTCGTTTCAAAAAAACGACCTCCTACTGAGAAGCGCTAACTGTCCTTGGAAACACTCAAGGGGATCGCATGACGCTGAATTTAAATCAACAAGCAAAAATATTCTGATTGTTGACAGCTATCATGCTTAGGCCAGATTACCTTGCTTTTTAAATTTAGACAAGCTCAAACCGTCAGAAATTTTAAAATTCTCGGTCAAACCTGCTGCAATTAACCCCACAAGCCTTACACCGCAATAGCTGGAACGAAGACATAAATTTTGCGTTCCGGTAAGGCATAGGACTCTCACCTATTATCAGACTTTAGGCTAATTTCCGGACAACCTACAACCGTATATTTACTAGATATAGTGTTCAGACCTAAGCTGGTGCTCGCTGACGCCCTAAATCGCTAAAATTATTTATTTTTGTTGCTGAATCCTCTTGCAGTCATTTGGTGTTGCTGATAACAATCTGTTTTTGAATGAATAAAATATATTAATGTCGGCTATCTAGATTTTCACCCCTTTGATACAAATTTCTTATATTTAAATGCAGCTTTGGCAGCCTCCGGCAGCTATTAAATATCTATATATTTATGTGTTGATAATGATTTATCCCAGCTCCCCCAACTGTCGTTTAGCCTCAAATAAACCCACAGCGGCGCTGACGGAGAGGTTCAAACTCCTGACTCCAGGCTGGCTCATCGGGATAAAAACTGTGGCGTCGCAGGCATCCAAGACGAATTGGGGAATGCCTACAGTTTCCGAGCCAAACATCAGCCAGTCGCTGGGCTGAAATTGGAATTCGGCGTAATTGCATCGCCCGCCAGTGCTGAATCCGATCGCTCGTCCCCCGCGCTGCTGCCGATAGGCCAGAAAAGCCGCTAAGTCTTCGTGGCACTGGAGATTGACGTAGGGCCAGTAATCTAAGCCTGCCCGTTTCAGGTAGCGATCGCTAATTTCAAACCCCAGCGGGCCAACTAAATGCAGTTCCGTGCCTGTGGCAGCGCAAGTGCGGGCGATATTGCCAGTATTCGGGGGGATTTGCGGGTGAATCAAGACAAGTTGGGGCATGAAGCTAATTAAAAGCGAAAAATACAGCTCTTGGGAAATTTATAAAACTACCCACAGGTAGATATACCTTATAGCTTTTATTTATAACCTTTGTCGAGCTCCATTGATTAAATATTCTGATTGGTTTTTGGGAGGTGCTCTGCAACTTTTGACAATTCCCGCATCCAGGATACCCGCCACGTGATTCATTCCGAAAGCAGACTCAGGACCCAGAAACAAAAAACCTGTATCCGATGAAACTTGCCGAACGTATTTATCTCGCGCAAGTCAATCTAAAATCTAAAATCTAAAATCTAAAATCGATTGACCGGGAGGTTCGGGCTATTTGTATTGGCTGAGTACGCATAGCCAGGGGCTAGTGAAAGCCCCCGTTATAATAACCGCCGATACTTCAGGCAACTAACTGGGCGCACAAGTTATCTTCTAGCTCCCATTCTTGGTGAGCCATCCCCTGAATCCCTTGCAGAATAATACTGCGGGTGTCCGAACCGCCCTCGTGTAGCTTTAACCACTGCTGGGCCGTGTTGCCTTCCCGGAGAATCTTTTTCAGTGGCGATAGAAAGCAACTAAAGCCGCGTTTTTTGGCTATAGGCCACACTTCGCGGTAAATTTCCTCAATCCAATCTCGTGCCAGAATAGTTCTGCCGTCTTGCCAGTGGGTAAGTTCGGCATCCAAACTTTGCCGGGATGCAGCAATTTCGTTGGCGTCTGTGAGGGCAACTAAGTCTTCGTTGCGGGTGGCCGCCGACAAGGTGCTGAGTTCTAAAGGGTCTAAGCTGGGGTCTTCCATCATCTGCCAAATGCGAGCTTCTAGCAAGGCAGTGATGGCTAACAAAGCCAGAGGATTGACCTCGAGGTCGCAAATTCTCAGCTCGAGGCGGTTGAGACAGTAGGGGCGACGATCGCCATTTGGTCGCACTGCAGACCACAAATGGCGGACGTTTTGCATAGTACCGAGTTCTAGCTGTTCTTCAGTCCACTGAATGTAATGCTTGTGACTTTCAAACAGGGGGACGATGGCGGGAGTTTTGGGAAACAAACCCCACCGAGTGGAATGATAGCCCGTGACTTCGCCGTCGAGGAAGGGGGAAGAGGCGCTCAAGGCAAGGTACAGCGGTGCTTCGACGCGGGCGAGGCGGATGGCGCGCATCAGCATTTCTGGTTGGGAGATGCCGATGTTGATGTGAATGCTGGCGGTGACGACTTTTGTGCCGTAGGTTTGCTCGATGTAGGTGTGGTAAGGGTTGTTGGGATCGGATCTGTAAAATCGATCGCTCCCTCCGAGAGACAAGGTACTTCCCGGCAGCAAGGTATAGTCGCCCAATTGTTTGAGATACTCGCGCAGCCGGACTCGCGGCTTGACTAAGGCGCACAGCAGGCGATCGTAGCTGCACAGCGGGGCGGTCGTGTACTCCACATTGCGGCTATCAGGCTCCCGCACAAATCCCTCTAGATCGGCAACTATGCGATCGGAGAGACCGACAACCTCACCTTCGGGAGTGCCGGTATACATTTCTACTTCAAAGCCTTTTGATAGCAGCACGTTTATTCCTCAGCTAAGTTGAGTGCTAGTTTCTAGTATCCCAAAAATTGACCTGTTCATCACAAATTTGGGTAGAAACCCCGTCCTTTTAGGACGGATTTATATTAGAATGTAATTGGTCAACGACCCACCCGAGACGATGGATCAAACAGCCTATACGAGCGAAGTTCAGCCCGAGGTGCTGGCGGCGAAGCAAAATCGGTAGACCGGGATGCATAGGATAGGGCAATGGAAGTCTAACCCTAGAATCAAACCTACGAAGAATTCCGTTTGGTATTCGACACGTAAAAACCGCAGGGCTTGCGGGGTTAGTCTGTGGAGCGAACATAAGACCAAAACTCTTTGAGGGTGGAGGCAGTTGCCAAGAAGCAGAAACTTAAGTCGCGAGGCTTAAGAATCACCGTACCTTCACGTCGGTGAGTATGTCAAACTATCTTCCACGGAGCAGAGTTGAAATTTTTCGCCACTGGCACGGAAACCGGGTTTTTCGGCGCCAGCTTTGTTTGAGCTTTTGTTTCCTAGTTGGGGGCCTGCCAGGACAAATACTCCCCTGGCAAAGAGTTTCCGAGGCGGTTTTAGAGTCAGAAAGGCTGTTTGTTCGATCGCGCTTGTGTTTGATTCGGTATTGGGGGCGATCGAACTTATGGTGAAGAGAACCCACCCCTGCCCCAAACAGCAGTGATAAAGCACTGCTTGCTGCCTTCATCCTTCTCCCCTGTGGCTTCCTCCTTATTTTTACCCGATCGGCTTCGCCGAAGAGATCCCTCTTCCTTCTACCTTCTTTCTTCTATCCGTTACACAATCCGTTGCCGAACTTCCTTCTATCCGTTAAATCCGTTACACAATCCGTTGCCGAACTTCCTTCTTCCTTCGACATCTGTTTTCTGCCTTGAGGGGGATAGCCACAGATATATCTTGGGTGCCATTCTAAAAGAGGGCTCTGCAATATTTTTGAGCTATTATTAACCCCTAAAAATCCCTGTGAAAGAGCAAGAAAGAACCCCTCCCAATTTTTGGAATATGCTAAGCAATTTAGCCTTAGTCCGGTTTTTGCTTTTATTTGCTTCAGGTTGGGCTGGACTGCAACTTTTAGCTTACTTTGAAACAGCAGTCGCGGTTTTCACTATTGCGGCACTCGTGGCTTTTTTGCTTAACTATCCGGTGCGAACTCTCCAGAGATTTTTACCGCGAAGTTTAGCTGTCGCCTTCGTTGTCTTGCTCACCATTTTAGTTTTTGGCGGTCTCACCGTCACCGTAGGCGTCACTCTTTTATCTCAAGGGCAGCAATTAATTGACAGCATGACTGAATTTGTGAATGCTTTAGCGCCTCTGTCCGAGCGCCTCGAAGCATTCCTGCGGGCGAGAAACCTGCAAGTTAACCTGCGAGTTATTGAGGAACAACTGCGAAATCAAGCTTTGGCTGGAGTTGTATCGAGTATTGCTTTTTTACAAGTATTTTTAACCAATTTATTGAATTTAATATTAATTATGGTAGTGGCTTCTTTCATGTTACTTGATGGAGAGAGGCTGTGGCTGTTAGTTCTCAAATTTATACCCCGACACCTGCACAGGCGTTTAAGTGTAACAATAGAGAAAAACTTTTTAGGATTTTTTCAGGCACAAATCCTGTTAATGTTATTTTTGACAACAGCAAGTTTTTTAATCTTCCTGCTGTTAAATGTGAAATTTCCCTTGATTTTAGCCTTTATTATCGGATTGTTTGATTTAGTTCCAGGGATCGGAGCGACGCTGGGAATTAGCTTAGTTTGTTTTATTGTATTGTCTCAAAATGTGTGGCTAGCCTTAAAAGTATTGGCAGCTTGCATTGTTTTGCAGCAAATTCAAGACAACTTTATTCATCCGAGACTCATGCAAAATTCCCTTAACCTGAATCCGGTAGTGGTATTTTTTGCACTGTTAGTCGGGGCAAGATCGGCAGGACTTTTAGGTATATTTCTAGCTATTCCGCTAGCGGGAGTGATAGTTAGCTGGTTTGACATTGAAGAAATGCAAGCGGAAGGTTAATTGATGCAGCCCTCCTATTTTATATCAAATCCGGCTGGAAAATTCGGTTTTAACTTACCGACTAGAAGTCCCATGCTTCAAAAACTCTCCTGTGTCCAACGCGAAACTAAAAGTAAAAAGAAAAAAGCAATGTATGCTACACCTTACTGCGTACAGTTAATGAATAAATTGCAAGTCAGTAGGGAATCTTTCTTCTTCTGGTTCTGGATCATAAATGTAATCGCAGTCAAAACGCAGAGCTTGAGAGTGGCGGCTGATAGAAAATCCGCAATTACTCACCATTTCTGTAGTAAAAGTTGCCATGACTAACTCAATCAGCTTTCTGTAGGAAATGTTAGGCAGTTGAACGTAATAGGTGCGTCTGGCAAAAAAGATTCTCTCATCTTTCGGTAGAATTATGCCATTAATTCTGTGTGCATGTTGAATCGGCTTGATATAGGTTTCAATAAACTGCGACTGATTTTTTTGGAGTCTCGCTAATCTTTCGTGTTGCAACCAGCTCATTTGAAACACAATTTTAATAAATTCAAAGCCCAAAATGTAGTTAAAAACATTATTGCGTTCTTCTGTACTCAAGACGAAGCGGAGGGCCGATTCTAAATATTGGTCAGTTTCTCGCCGCGATTGTTGAGCTGAGTGGATATAAAATTGTTTAATGTAGCTCCTTAAATCTGATTCGTTTAATTGTTTTTTGACTCTAAATCTGATTAAATACTCTTTCACTCTGTGTAGAGTATCTACATCTTCAAACATTTTTGAGACTAAACCGTCGGCTGTATAATCATCTAAAAATTCTGCTTGCAAGTCGGGAGTAGATGCACACAATATGTAGCAGAGGGACAAGACATAGCGCCGTTGGTTCCAAGGCAAGCTTTCGGCCCAATCTTTAACTTCTACAGGGAGTTTTTGGAACACGGTATCAGTGTGGGGGAGTTGAGCAAGGTCGGCATATTTATGTTTTTGTTTAATCATTGCCTGAAACCTTATATTAGTAAGTATACAGAGTAATAGATCGCAGATGATGGGAGGGGGAAGCTGCGACGGCGGCTTGCAAGTTATTCTGTCTTATTTTCTTGCCATCTATCTAAATATACATTCTGTAGGGAACAGGGGGCGTGATCTGTCTCACACTTTAGCGAGTTTTAAATCACAAATGCTAGCTCTTCGCATCACATTTGGGGGCTCCGAGTGCCACCCGTAAAACTTCTTCACGTCACCGGAGCAACAGTGGGTTTCGTTGAGGATGAAGTCGGGTGATTCATAAGTTTTTGTTAGTAATGATTACTGAGATCAATCATGAACTTGACTACAAGTATTTTCCCGGAAAATCAGTGCAAAGACTTAACTTTTTGCAATGCTATCGTGCAACCAGTGCGACAGTGGCTCGATAGCATTGCAGTGGGAGAGCCACCAGTAACTCAGTGGTGTGCCAACTTATACCCGCAGGGTGTCATTGTGAGAGAGATATGTAGTTATTGGGACACCATTTTTTCCACATACCGCCTATGTGCAAGCTTAATCCTGTGTATGAGGAATTAATGGGGTTAAGCTTTCGCTCGCTCTCGTTTTTGGGCGGGGTCAGCCAGAACAGATACAAGTTTCCGACAAGAGTAGTGAGCAACCCAAAATTTTAGATCCTACTTCCCGCCTCCAGATGTATCTGTGGAGTAAATCTAAAATCTAAAATCTACTGAGGTATGCGGCGAATATCTAACCCTGTACTACTGATTGAGGGGTGTCATACCTCGATCGCCCATTGATATCAATTATTTATGGGGTCTATCGCTCTGGTAGTTGCCAGAGCCATAATTTAAGCCATAATTGTTGATAATATCAATGGATGCCTCTCGATAGGAGTGGGTATCCATCGTGGCGCTTAAGGTAAAAATAACATCAAACGGTAGCAGCAAAAACAATAACTATAAAAATAGTTTAATAATCTACGTGGGATCAGGGAAGTGGATATGTTTAACGCAACTGAACTGCTAATTAAGGCTTTTGTCAATCGGCTGATTGAAGGCTACCGCCACACTTACGGCGGGTTTAAATCTGACTATGGCGAGATTATTGCTTGGGTGGCAAGTATGGCTTTAGAAAATATAGCTAATAGCGATGCTCTTTACCATAATGTCGAACACACTATTTTAGTAACCTTGGTGGGACAAGAAATTCTGCGTGGGAAGCACATCCGCGAAGGGGGTGTTTCCTGCGAAGATTGGCTGCACTTCCACATTGCTTTGCTATGTCACGATATCGGGTATGTTAAAGGTGTTTGCAGGCAAGATAGGACTGATTTGGGACTGTATGCGACGGGAATAGGCGACCTGAAATTAACGCTGCCTCCGGGGGCGACGGATGCTAGTTTGATGCCTTATCATGTCGATCGCGGAAAAATGTTTATTGACGAGCGTTTTGGCGGTCACAAACTGATTGATGCTGAGCTGGTTAAACGTAATATTGAGCTGACTCGTTTCCCGGTTCCTACAGATGAAGATTATCAAGATACGGTAAATTATCCGGGTTTAGTTCGCGCTGCCGATTTAATTGGTCAGTTGAGCGATCCGCGATATTTGCAAAAGATTGCGGCGCTGTTTTACGAGTTTGAGGAGACTGGGCAGAATCTGGTTTTGGGCTATCAAAATCCGGGGGAGTTGCGGGATGGTTATCCGAAGTTTTATTGGAATGTGGTTTATCGGTATGTGAAGGATGCGATCGGCTATTTGGAACTGACGCAGCAGGGGAAACAAGTTGTTGCTAATTTGAGCGCGAATGTGTTCCGGGTGGAGCATTCTCAGGTTCCAGAGTCTGCGGTGGCTGTAGTTAGTTAGGGTTTGGCTGGATGTCGGGCGATGTTCTTTTTTCGGATAAGTAAGCCCACCTAAAAAAACAGAATATCCAGAGTCCCGACTTCTCCAAGAAGTCGGGACTCTAACAGAAGAATCCTTATGCAAGACAGAATTCAGCAATCCTGTTGATATTGAAGCGCTAAATCCAGGGTAAACGCATCTAAATTAATTTGACAAATACCTAAATTTGTGCACTACTAAATAACTAAAAAAACCTTCTAAA
>NZ_JAUBTT010000201.1:0-2500 GCF_036705125.1 Microcoleus sp. B7-D4 | reverse complement strand
GCTTATCGTCGGTCGCCACGTCCTTCTTCGCCTCTGTGTGCCTAGGTATCCACCGTTAGCCCTTTGTAACTTGACCACTTGATTCTTTCATGGTGGTCGCTTGTCTGATGCTCCGATTTCTCGGATTACATACACGCTTTGATGACTTAATTTCTATGCAGTTTTCAAGGTTCTGACTAGAGTTCTAGACTCCAGCATTCCGACTTCTTTTTTGAGCTTCTTTGACGCTTCTTTGACAAAGTTAGTCTGGGTGCTGATTTCTATTTATTTTGGTTTTTTTGGCGGTTGTAATAGTTAGTGAGAGTGGAGGTAAGCGGACTCGAACCGCTGACTTCCTGCGTGCAAGGCAGGCGCTCTACCAACTGAGCTATACCCCCACACTTGTAAGTTCTGATTTTGAGCTTCTGAGTCCTGAATTAATCTTTGATTATCCATTTCTCATTACTGACAATTCATCACTTTTTTCCAGGTGGGCCATCCTGGATTTGAACCAGGGACCTCACCCTTATCAGGGGTGCGCTCTAACCAACTGAGCTAATAGCCCACGAGTTCCGAACCAGTTAATAGTTTGAAAGCTTTGACATCTATTCCTCGAACGACCAGGGATGACTGACAACGACCTATATTTTAGGTTCGGTCGATGCTCAGATGGTCTCCCTAAAAGGAGGTGATCCAGCCACACCTTCCGGTACGGCTACCTTGTTACGACTTCACCCCAGTCATCAGCCCTGCCTTCGGCATCCTCCTCCTTTACAGGTTAGAGTAATGACTTCGGGCGTGGCCAACTTCCATGGTGTGACGGGCGGTGTGTACAAGGCCCGGGAACGGATTCACCGCAGTATGCTGACCTGCGATTACTAGCGATTCCGCCTTCATGCAGGCGAGTTGCAGCCTGCAATCTGAACTGAGGCAGGGTTTACGGGATTAGCTCGCCCTCGCGGGTTGGCTGCCCTCTGTCCCTACCATTGTAGTACGTGTGTAGCCCAGGACGTAAGGGGCATGCTGACTTGACGTCATCCCCACCTTCCTCCGGTTTGTCACCGGCAGTCTGTTTAGAGTGCCCAACTTAATGATGGCAACTAAACACGAGGGTTGCGCTCGTTGCGGGACTTAACCCAACATCTCACGACACGAGCTGACGACAGCCATGCACCACCTGTGTTCGCGCTCCCGAAGGCACTCTTCTGTTTCCAAAAGATTCGCGACATGTCAAGTCCTGGTAAGGTTCTTCGCGTTGCATCGAATTAAACCACATACTCCACCGCTTGTGCGGGCCCCCGTCAATTCCTTTGAGTTTCACACTTGCGTGCGTACTCCCCAGGCGGGATACTTAACGCGTTAGCTACGGCACTGTCCGGGTCGATACAGACAACACCTAGTATCCATCGTTTACGGCTAGGACTACTGGGGTATCTAATCCCATTCGCTCCCCTAGCTTTCGTCCCTGAGTGTCAGTTATGGTCCAGCAGAGCGCCTTCGCCACCGATGTTCTTCCTGATCTCTACGCATTTCACCGCTACACCAGGAATTCCCTCTGCCCCTACCATACTCTAGCTGTTCAGTTTCCACTGCCTTTCCGAAGTTAAGCCCCGGTCTTTGACAGCAGACTTGAACTGCCACCTGCGGACGCTTTACGCCCAATCATTCCGGATAACGCTTGCATCCTCCGTCTTACCGCGGCTGCTGGCACGGAGTTAGCCGATGCTGATTCCTCTGGTACCGTCAGGTTGCTTTCACAACTTTCTTCCCAGAGAAAAGGGGTTTACAACCCAAGAGCCTTCTTCCCCCACGCGGTCTTGCTCCGTCAGGCTTTCGCCCATTGCGGAAAATTCCCCACTGCTGCCTCCCGTAGGAGTCTGGGCCGTGTCTCAGTCCCAGTGTGGCTGATCGTCCTCTCAGACCAGCTACCGATCGTCGCCTTGGTGGGCCTTTACCCCCCCAACTAGCTAATCGGACGCGAGCTCATCTTCAGGCTATAAATATTTTCCCTTTCGGTACATCGGGGCTTAGCAGTCGTTTCCAACTGTTGTCTCCGTCCTGAAGGCAGATTCTCACGCGTTACTCACCCGTCCGCCACTAAGTATTTCTACTCCGTTCGACTTGCATGTGTTAAGCAGACCGCCAGCGTTCATCCTGAGCCAGGATCAAACTCTCCGTGTTGGATTGTTTTTTTTGGCTTTAATCAAGTTCTTTCTACTCAGCCCTCAAGGCTGGTTTTTTTCCCTTGACTTTTTTCTCGTTGTTTGCGATATTGAGTATCAGCGATGCCTTTACTCTCTATCTTGATTTTTTTGACGAGGTTAATAGTGCTTTAAGCTTTCAAACTATTCTTTTTTCTAGGTTCAGTTTTCTACCTTTCTTTTGACCTTTAGTTCGTGGTTCAGTGAACCGCTTCCCTTCTGGCGCTTTATTAATGTATCAACTCTCCCCAGAGTTGTCAAGCGTTTTGTGAAAATATTTTTGACTTTTTTTTGAACCTATACACACCAAGGGTTTCGGC
>NZ_JAUBTT010000043.1:0-66202 GCF_036705125.1 Microcoleus sp. B7-D4 | reverse complement strand
TAGGGGCGGTGCCCCCGTGCCCGCCCGAATCTGTAGGGGCGGTGCCCCCGTGCCCGCCCGAATCTGTAGGGGCGGTGCCCCCGTGCCCGCCCGAATCTGTAGGGGCGGTGCCCCCGTGCCCGCCCGAATCTGTAGGGGCGGTGTCCCCGTGTCCGCCCGAATCTGTAGGGGCGGTGCCCCCGTGTCCGCCCGAATCTGTAGGGGCGGTGTCCCCGTGCCCGCCCGAATCTGTAGGGGCGGTGCCCCCGTGCCCGCCCCCTCCCATGTCCATAAACCTAATAAATCGCTGTTAGGACTGTCTAACTCGCGCCTGTAGCCTTCGATCGCCCAAAGTCCGCCAAAACAAAGTCGATCGAGTTCGACTGCACTGTTGAGGTGTTCTGCCGCGAGATGTTTAATTTGTAGAAAACGCACAGACGATTTTAAATTTTAGATTTGAGATTTTAGATTTGATAATTACTCACTGCAAGGATGCTCCAGTTCGATCGAGTCTCAGTCAGTCAGCCTGCTTGCGGAATGAATCTGGGGGCAACTGACCCAATTGCTTGCCGTCAATTGTACACTGGGAAAGACCGTAAGGATAGTTATTGCGCGATGGTATCAACTCAATCTTTCGGGGTGGAATCGGGACTTAAGTATCTGTCTGAGTCTCAACAAGCCCTGCAAACTCGATCGCCAAATCAACAACTGTTACCGCTGACAGCCAGTGTTAACAGCAGCGATCGGTTGGAAATCGGAGGCTGCGAGGTGACAGCTTTGGTGGAGCAATTTGGCTCGCCGTTGTACATTTTAGACGAAGAAACGCTGCGGGCGGCTTGTACCCAGTACCGGGATGCTTTTAAGCGTTACTATCCGGGCGAATCTCAAGTGCTCTATGCTTCTAAAGCTTGGAGTTGTTTGGCAGTTTGCGCGATCGCAGCTTCGGAAGGTTTAGGGATAGATGTCGTATCCGCCGGAGAAATCTACACTGCACTGCAAGCCGGCGTGGGCCCCGACAAAATCTACTTCCACGGTAACAACAAGTCCCGCGAGGAACTGCAGCTAGCTGTCGAAAGCGGCTGCATTACCGTAGCGGACAATTGGCGGGATTTAGAGACTCTAGCAGAGTTGGGAGAATCCGGTGTCCGCAGCCTCACAGGTGGGCCGACACGAGTTATGGTGCGGTTTACTCCTGGAATTGAGTGTCACACCCACGAGTACATTCAGACGGGTCAAATCGACAGTAAATTTGGCTTTGATCCCAACTCGCTCGATCGAGTATTTACTTTCATCAGCCAACAATCGTCGTTATTTTGCGTGGGAGTGCACGCTCACATCGGCTCTCAGATTTTTGAACTGCAACCCCATGACGATTTAGCCGAAGTCATAATTCAGGCCTTGACAAAAGCACAGAGTTATGGTTTGCCAGCAACAGAAATTAATATTGGCGGCGGGTTGGGCATTCGCTATACTGAAGCGGACGATCCTCCCAGCATTGAAGATTGGGCTCGTACAATTTGCTCCGCAGTGGTAGCAGCTTGCGAGCGGCAGCAATTGCCCTTACCAAAATTGCTTTGCGAACCGGGTCGATCGCTCGTGGGTACAGCTTGCGTTACAGCTTACACCGTTGGCTCTCAAAAAGTCATTCCGGGAATGCGGACGTATTTAGCTGTAGATGGCGGGATGTCCGACAATCCGCGTCCTATTACCTATCAATCAGTTTATCGAGTCCTCGCAGCCGGTAAAATGTCTGCTGCCTTAACGGAAACAGTGACAATTGCTGGGAAACACTGCGAGTCAGGCGATGTTCTGATTAAAGATGCCAAATTGCCAGAGTGTCATGCCGGAGATGTCCTCGCGGTTACGGCCACAGGGGCATACAATTACAGCATGGCTTCTAACTACAACCGAGTACCCCGACCGGCAGCGGTTTTAGTGAGAAATGGGGAAGTTAACACGATTATACAGCGGGAAACTTACCAGGATTTGCTGAGGCTTGACCGCCTTCCTGAACGACTCGGAGCTCCAAAGTAAAAACTTAGAAGTTAAAAGTTAAAAGTTAAAAGAAAGACAATCCATGTTTACTTAGTGACGATTGCTTTTTCACTTTTAACTTTTGCCTTGTTCAGTCACGCGATTGGATTGACACTTCCCGGTCTAAAAACACGGGGATTTTCAGCATATTCCTTATAACAACTGTTCATGGTTCATGGGTTCGAGTGCATCACGGTTCGCGGTTCACAGGCGGTAGCGTTCGATGAACCATGAACAATCAACAATCTGGCTTTAACTTGCCCCTCGTTCAGTCCTTATTGATTCAAGGGATCGATATTGGACTGGTTTTTGCCCTTGCGTATTTGGTGCTCGTCATTGTTGGCGAGCGCAGAACGCTGTGGATGGTACGGGGATTTATCATTTTGATGCTGGCGGCGGCGGTGAGCAACTGGGCTGGATTGAGGCTGTTGCACGTTGCCCTCAACAGCTTGGTGACTGGTTCGGCTGTCGCAATGGCGGTAATATTGCAGTCGGAGTTTCGCCGATTTCTGGAACAATTGGGTCGGGGGGAATTTCGGCAATTGTTTGGACGCGATCGCCGACCAACTCCCGAACCGGACAGCGTAATAGATGAAATTGTGGAAGCAGTAAAAGAACTTTCGCAAAACCGCACGGGCGCTTTACTAATTATAGAAACAGATTCTCCGATCGACGATCGGGATTTTTCTGTGCCGGGATTAAAGCTAAATGCTGAAGTTTCTAAAGAATTGTTGCAGACTATCTTTCAGCCGCAAACTTTGCTGCACGACGGAGCTGTTTTGGTTCGAGGTTCGCGGATCGTGTCGGCGGGGGTAATTTTGCCTTTGTCCGATCGCACCGCGTCGCGGCAGTTGGGAACCCGCCACCGGGCGGCGATGGGCATTACGGAACGGGTGCAAGCTTGCGTGTGCGTGGTGGTGTCCGAGGAAACGGGTTCTATTTCTTTAGCCCAGATGGGAACTTTAAATCGACCTTTGACTAGCAGCAAACTTAAGGAATTGCTGGAAGCAAAGCTGTTTCCGTCCGAGGGAGAAAGAGTTGTGGCTCCAATTCCGATCGGCAATCTCGGACGCCAGATAGGATTGAAGGGAGTGACGCTATTAAAACGGATACTGCGCCGTTAGTCGGGTAATCGGGAGAAACCATGAGTCAAGGAATTTGCTTGGAAAAGTTGCCGGAGGATCTGCAACAGGAACTACTGCCTAAGCACATAGCAGTGATTATGGACGGGAACGGGCGCTGGGCTAAGAAGAGGGGGTTGCCGCGGATTGCGGGACACCGCCGAGGGGCTAGCACTCTGAAGGAACTACTGCGCTGCTGCAAAGATTGGGGGATTCCAGCTTTAACGGCCTATGCTTTTTCGACGGAGAATTGGGGGCGGCCGGCCGGAGAGGTGGATTTTTTAATGAGTTTGTTTGAGGGAAAGTTGCGGCAAGAATTGCGGGAGATGGTGGACGAGGACGTGCAAATTCAATTTATGGGGAATTTGCAGGCTTTGCCGAAGTCTTTGCAGGCGGAAATCGAGCGTTCTGTGACGGCCACTCAGCACAATCAGGGGATTTTGTTTACGGTGGCGACGAATTACGGGGGGCGTCAGGAGATTGTACAAGCTTGTCGGGCGATCGCCACTCAGGTGAAAGAGGGCAAGTTGCAGCCGGAGGAGATTGATGAGGTTTTATTTAAACGCTATTTGTATACTGCTGATGTTTGTGACCCGGATTTGCTGATCCGGACGAGCGGGGAAATGCGGTTGAGCAATTTTTTACTATGGCAAATGGCTTATTCGGAAATTTACATTACTGAGACGCTGTGGCCGGATTTTGATCGATCGGAGTTTCACCGCGCTTTGTCTGATTATCAGCAACGCAACCGCCGATTTGGCAAAGTCTAACGATTTGGGATTTGGGATTTGGGATTTTTTGGTTGATTTTTCAGTTTCCAAGTAGGTCATCTCCTACTCAACATAACGATTTTAGATTTTAGATTGGAGGACAAATCTAAAATCTAAAATCTAAAATCTAAAATCAAATTAGGGGCCGGAGAAAACGGCCGCTTCAATGTCCTGACGTGAGAGGGAGTATTTGAATGCTCGCTGAATGTCTTGGCCGTCGGCTCCAGCATCGATGTAGCGGACGGTGAGTTGGTCGATATCAAGGGAGAGTTCTGCTTTCCAGGTAGGTCGATCGATCTGCCAGCAGTGGAGTTCTCGCCGATCTTGCTGGCAGCCGCGGCTTTTTAGCCACTGCTCGATTTCCGGGAGTGGGTGGTTGTACAAAGGAGTGTCGGCGGAAGGAAGAGTCATGGGATTTTAGATTTTAGATTTTAGATTTTAGATTTGGGATTTGGGATTTGGGATTTTAGATTGGAGATTTGGGATTTGAGGGTTTAATTGCCGCGAATTAAGCCGATCGCGATCGCCAGTACCAAACATCCGATTAAGCTAGCTCCCATGATAAACAGAGCGAACATTTCTCCGGGGGAAAGAGGTCGATCCGTGGGATCTAGGTAAGCGGAGTTGGAAGTTTTTTTGCCCGATCCCGAAACCGGAGTATTGAAGCCTGGGGGTGGCCCAATCACGTTCAGGCGAGAATAGCCTATTTTGAGGTCGTAGGCGAGGCGACGTTCTGGGTTGCTGAGGGTGGCGTAGGCGTTGTTGATCTGCTGAAATTTGGCGGTGGCGACTGCGGGTGGCAGCTCGGTGGTATCGGGATGGTAGAGTTTGCTCAGTTCCCGGTACGATCGCCGAATTTCGATCGCTGAGGCTGAAGGATGCAGCCCTAACAAGCCGTAGTAACTAGAACCCAAGGGGGTTTTGCCGGGTATTTTCTGACTTTCGCTGTTTGCCGTTCCCTCGTTAGGAGTCACCTCAGCGCCTCTGGGCTTGTTGTTTATAATTTTTGATTATTTTAGAGCAGATTTGAGGGTAGCGCCACTATCTGCGATGTCGAGGGGTTGAGGGTGGGCGTAAGGCGACGGCAAGTAACATCAAACTCAGCACCAAGATATTCATGCCGTCGGCTTCATCGATTTGTTATGGGACTTGACGAAGTGTTTGAGATATCTGATATCAATTCCGGTTATATCGGAATGATTAAACCACAGAGGGCACAGAGGACACAGAGAAAGAGAAGAGAGAGATAATAATTCCGATGTCAACGGATTTGATATGACTCACCGATGGATCGGATAAGCCGATTTCGCCAGAACCTTTTCTCGACACTGCGGATATTTTCTTCATATCTGAGTTGATCCAAGTAAAGCAGCAAATACTTCAATTCATCATCCGTCTCCTCCCCCTCAAAGGGGTTTACTCGCACCAGATTGCCATAGCTGCGCTCCCACTTTTGAGGTGTATCATCCACTGCAATGATTGACTCTAGACGATACCCTTTGCGCTTGACCTTTTTGAGATTTTTGCGATTGTAATATTCCAACCATTCCATATCGTAAGCAACTGTGCAGCGATCGCTTGCCCACACAAACGATAAAGTTTTAGGATTTTCAAAGAGGGCTGAGACAATTGCGCTCGCATAAGACGGCGAAGAAGATGTCCAAACTGCCACATCAAACCAGTCCAGGCAATTTTTCAAAAAGACATCTAGAAACGGTCGTTTGTAAATGTGATATGGCTCCACTAAAAAATCAGCTTGCCGAGGGAGAGATGCTTCGGCAGCATAAATTAAAGTTTCATCAAGATCGAGGATCAATAGTTTTTTTCTATAATCCATAATCAAAAATCGTTGATCACTATGTCGAGCTCCACTCCTATACCCAATTACTTTAAACTATGAATCGCCCGATCGCAAATTCTGCACATCCTCAACGCTAAGCCCCGTAACTTGGGCGATCGTGGCATTATCTAGCTGTGAGAGTAATTGTCGAGCGATCGCGATCGCCTTTTCTCGCATTCCTTCTTCTCGTCCTTGTTCTATGCCTTGTTCTATGCCTTGTTCTATGCCTTGTTCTATTCCTTCCTGAACAGCCTTAAGAATTGCTCCTTGTTGGTCATAAATAAACTGTTCTCTTCTGTCCAAATCTTCCACTTCCTCTCTGCTCAAGCTGGCTTGATTCGCAATATTAAAAGCTTCATGTATTTCTGGTATGCTATCCATTGTTTCTGGAACCGATGTCAGACTTCTCGCATTTTTCATGAAATAAACCCATTTGTCTGCTAAAGTTTCAAGTTCCTCCTGTCCTTTGGTAAACTTTGGCAACTCTACAAACACTAAATCCAGATTGTTTTCGGGATACGTAAAGTTTTTCTTGACTTCTTTGAACACAAATCGGGAAATAAATTCCGGGCTATTAGGAAACATTTCAAAATCCGTAATTGTCAGGGCAATCACTGGCTTCAGCAAGCGATATCCTTGGGCTGCTTCCAATTGAAAAGCATAAGTTTTCGCTGCATTGTACAAAACTCGCTTGCCAAAAGACTGGACGTTGAGCACCTGCATTTCAATAATTACTAAAGTGCCATCGCTGAGTTTGGCTTTCACATCCAGATAACTATCTTTTAAGCCTTCTAGTTTGGGTGGTAGATTCGGGTTGATGATTTCTAAGTCTTGAATTGTGGGATTGCCTTCATAAATCAAGGCGTTGAGAAAGCTAATTAGAATCTCTTTGCTTTCTGAGGAACCGAATATTTTTTTGAAGGCGTAATCGGTTTTCGGGTTGATAAATATCATGGTTATAAATTTTTCCGTAGGTATGAATTCAATCAGTACAGTAAATTATGCTCGTAGGAAGGGGTTAAGAATCTCCCCGCAAATTTTGCACATCCTCAACGCTAAGCCCCGTAACTTGGGCGATCGTGGCATTATCTAGCTGTGAAAGTAATTGTCGCGCGATCGCCAGCTTTTCTTCTCGCTTTCCTTGTTCTATGCCTTGTTCTATGCCTTGTTCTATGCCTTGTTCTATGCCGTCTTGAACAGCCTTAATAATTGCTCCCTGTTGGTCATAAATAAACTGTTCTCTTCTGTCCAAATCTTCCACTTCCTCTCTGCTCAAACTTGCTTGATTCGCAATATTAAAAGCTTCATGTATTTCTGGTATGCTATCCATTGTTTCTGGAACCGATGTCAGACTTCTCGCATTTTTCATGAAATAAACCCATTTGTCTGCTAAAGTTTCAAGTTCCTCCTGTCCTTTGGTAAACTTTGGCAACTCTACAAACACTAAATCCAGATTGTTTTCGGGATACGTAAAGTTTTTCTTGACTTCTTTGAACACAAATCGGGAAATAAATTCCGGGCTATTAGGAAACATTTCAAAATCCGTAATTGTCAGGGCAATCACTGGCTTCAGCAAGCGATATCCTTGGGCTGCTTCCAATTGAAAAGCATAAGTTTTCGCTGCATTGTACAAAACTCGCTTGCCAAAAGACTGGACGTTGAGCACCTGCATTTCAATAATTACTAAAGTGCCATCGCTGAGTTTGGCTTTCACATCCAGATAACTATCTTTTAAGCCTTCTAGTTTGGGTGGTAGATTCGGGTTGATAATTTCTAAGTCTTGGATGGTGGGATTTCCTTCATAAATTAAGGCGTTGAGAAAGCTAATTAGAATCTCTTTGCTTTCTGAGGAACCGAATATTTTTTTGAATGCATAATCCGTTTTAGGGTTGATAAATATCATAGTTGTCAGATTTAGCTTTGAGGTTATTGGTTTTGTGACGAACCAACGGGATTGGATCTGGGTCAAACTGCTGATTTTGTTTCAGGTAATGGTTTGACATTTTCCGGCAAATGTGCATTGGCGATCGCCAGCACAGGCTGATCGTCCCTGTGTTCGCCGTCGGGGGGAATTGGGCAAGAAATCAGTTCTGTGACGATGCGATCGCCCAGAACATCTTCCCAATCTTGCAACTGTTCTCTGGCTTTGATCGGTGTATTGACAGCCACGTCTACGCCCATTTGCTGAAGGTTGAGGCTGTGAGCTGTCGATCGGCGGTTGACCCACTCCACCAGCCAAACGCTCAATCCGACTGCTGCCATCAAAGGCAAGACAATCCGATAATCGCGGGTTAATTCAAACATCAACAGGATGGCTGTCAGCGGTGCTCTGGCGCTGCCGGCGAGGACGGCGGCCATTCCCACCATTGCGTAGGCGGCAGGGCCAGCGACTCGATCGCTCATTGCCGGCAGCATTTCCAAAAAGAGGCCGTAAGCCGAACCCAGGGAAGCTCCCAAAAACATCGCCGGAGCAAAGATGCCACCAACTAAACCGCTGCCGAGGCTGATTGCGGTCATCGCCAGTTTGACAAACAGCAGCAGCAGTAGCAAAGGCAAGGAAAATTTAACATCTTGGAGCATTGCTTGGACTGTTTCGTAGCCGACACCCAAAATTTGAGGCAATTGCAGGGCGACTAAGCCGACTCCTGCCCCGCCGATGATCGGGTGAAGTGGCCGGGGCAGTCGTCCGAGCCAAGCAAATCCTCGGACTTTTCCTTGAAAACAGGCCTCGGCTAATTGAATTGCTTCTGTGTAGGCTAGAGACACTCCGCTCGCCAAAAGTCCCAATCCCATGTACAGAGGCAGTTCTAGGGGGCTGCGGACATCGTATATCGGCAAAGAAAAGGCCGGCTGAGCTCCCAAGCAGATTTGAGCGATGAGCGCGGAAACTACGGCGGAGAGCAAGACAACGCTGACTGAGGAAGTGGCGAAGGTGCTGCCGAGCACGACTTCTAAGGCAAAGAACACTCCGGCGATGGGAGAGTTAAACCCGGCCGATAAACCTGCTGCTGCTCCGGCGCCCAGGAGCAAGCGCTGCCGTTCTGGGGAGAGCTGTAAGACTTGAGCCAGCAGCATTCCAAAATTAGCGCCGATTTCGACGCTGGGGGCTTCCGGGCCGAGGGATGCGCCGGTGCCGAGGGAAACTGAGGCTGCCACCATTTTGGTGATGGGTTTGAGGGGGGAGAGTTCTTGCAGCCCGCGGGTGGCTGCAATTAAGGAAGACATATTCGGGCCAAAGTCCCGAAATCGCCACCGCATCAGCCCGATGATGACTCCGCCGAGGGTGGGAATGCAGGCTAGCGTCCAAGAGCCTTTCGAGGCGATCGCCCCCATGAAGTCTTCCAGCATCAGGGTGTGGATGAAGTGGATGAGGTAGTGAAACGTGACGACGCCTGCGCCCGTAACTCCCCCGATGACTAGGGAGAGGATGAGCAGGAGGGTTTCTGGACTGGGGTGCAGGCGGTTGAATAGCGGGCTTAGTCGGGAGGCTTGGGGAGTTGCTGCGGTTGGCCCGGGTGGCGGCAGATCCACAGGAGGGATGGCTCTCATTTAGCGGTTAATTCTTCGGTGAGAAGTTATATAATATTACAATTTATTTCTTATTTTCATTTTGAGTGATTTTAGGGGAATTGACAACTTATATTAAGGCGTATTTTAGGGTAAATTTTTTTGGCTGGCCGCTGGGGTGGAATGACTGATTCTGAGGAGCGGCGGATTTGGCGTGATTGTATGCTCAGTTACATTCAAACTTAGATACACTCTCGCGATAATCCTCATTAACTATATTTAGAGTTTTGGCGCTTAGGTCGATCGCCTCACTGAACTCGCAATATCATATAACTCAGTAAAAAACAACTTTCAAATTAAAGAATTGGCGCTTGGAGATTTTACCTAACAACCACAAATCTCAAACCAGAAATCTCAAATCTCCAATTTTAAATCCCTTGCTCGCGCATACTATCACATCGGTTGTTGAGTGGGCGGAATTTTTGGCCGGGGTTTGGCGATCGACATTAGCGGATCGCCGATGGTGGCGACTTTCCAGGGTGGGGATTCTAGCTGGCGTGCTGCGATTAAAAAGGGTGCTCCTCGCTTTAGGCGATCGACCATTAATTTAGGTGGAATAAATGCCGATAAAAAAGGTTCGTTGACGCTGCCAATATATGCGTAAGCACCATTCTCTAGCCACCTTCCGGCAACGGTGTTTGTGTCATCGGGGGCTGCTGCTGACCAACTGTGGATCATGTGGATTGCGGCAGGAAATTGAAGTTTTGGTATATCTTCAACTGAAGCGTCGCCGTTGCCCACTTGGAATGATTTTGGATAGCCTTTGGAATTCATTAATATTAAGTCAAATGTCCACGGTTTTGAGGCTAAACTCCTCCACTTTTCCAGGCTAGATTCTGGTTGCTGCACTACTTGGACATTTAAACCTATGGTTTTTAGTCCGCTAGCTGCTTCCTCCATTTCATATTTTGCCCAATTTCCTTCCTTGGGGTAACTGTCATAAAGCATGGCTGTTTGGCTGTCGAGAAATATGGCACACATGGCTTGATAGATCGATCGCACCTCGGAACCGTAAATCCAGCCAACAGCCGCCCAGCGTTCGCCGTTGGGGTGTCTTCCCAAACCGTCGGTAACGGCTAGTTGTTCGTCTGGTTTTTCAGGAGATTGATATTTGACTGCTAGTTGGCGTACAATGGTTATTGTGTCGATCGCGTCTGCGAGTTGAGAGTAAAAATATCCGGTTGATTCGACAGCTTTTGTAACTGCTAGTTGCAGAGTTTTCCACTGTGTGTTATTGAGGGTATCGTTGGGTTTCCCGAAGTTGCCTTCTACAAATACTAAAGGTTGGCCGTGGGCGGCTGCTAAGGCAACTGCTGCTGATCGTGCGGGGTCGTTTTCTGATGTGATTACTACTCCTGGGGGTTCCCAGCCGAGTTGCGTCCATTTTGCTTTTAAGGTTGGAGTATCGGTGGCATTCCAGGCGGCTGCTGCGCTGTTGAGCATTAATTGCTGGAGTTTTTGATTTTTTGGCAGTTGCTGTTTGATGCTTGGCAAACGGACTATTTCTTCGGGTTGAAAGCGCTGCAAAAACATGGGCGCATATTTTTGGTCTTCGATGAGAATAGGCCAGTTTCCTTTGAGATTCCATTTTTGGATGGCTGCTAAGAATGTGGCTTCGTCGGGTACTAAAACTACGCGGTTGACTGTTGGTATATTTTCGCGGAGGATGGCCGATCGGAGGCCTGTTTGAATTGGCCAGGGTTCTTGTTGGGCTGAGGCGGGAAGTTGAAATGGTTTTTTGAAAATGCGATCGCATCCGACACCGATTATTGCTAAGCTTACAATAAGTGCGATCGTCAGGAATTTAAATTTTAACTGTTTTTTCATAGGGGCAGGGGAAGGAAGGAACTAGGTTATACATACGAACCATTATCGAAATATTTTTAGGGGCTGCAAGCGGATGTTTCGAGGCGCGGGACAAAGGAAAATTGTAAGTGCGATCGGGCTGGCCACTTTTAGTATTATTGCCTTAGCAACTACAGGTTTAATAATTTTCGCAGCGAACCGTTCGTCAGTCAAGCATCAAGTCCGGCAATTGCTGACAGCGAGGGAATGTCAAGGTTGCAATCTTTCCGGGGCGAATTTGAGCGAAGTTTTTCTGGAAGGCGTCAATTTAGAAAAAGCCAACCTGAAAGATGCCAATTTGTGGAGCGCGCATTTGGTAAACGCTAACTTGAAACAGGCAAATTTGGCTGGGGTTTACCTGATAAGCAGCAATTTGGCAGGGGCAAATTTGGAGGGAAGCAATTTAGAAAATGCGTTTTTAGAGGATGCTTATTTGGGAGGGAGTAATTTGAGAAATGCTAACTTAACAGGAGCTTTTATGAAAGGTATTTTTCTTGTTAATGCTGACTTGGAGGGGGCGAATTTGGAGGGGGCTAATCTGTGGATGGCTAATCTGGAAAGTGCTAATTTGAAGGGTGCTAATCTGAGGAACGCTTTGCTGTTGGATACTAATTTAGAAGGGGCGAATTTAAAGGGTGCGGTGATGCCTGATGGTACGCGGCAGGAATGAAAGTCAGTTGATAGTTGTCAGTTGACAGTTGTCAGTTGATAGTTGTCAGTTGTCAGTTGACTCCGAAAGCAGTCATTAGTCAGTAGTCATCAGTCATTAGCATTAGTCAGGAGAAAGAGGGATCGCGCCTGCAACCTTCATTTCCCGTTATTTTGTGAGGAGATGAAGGTGTGAGGTGCGATCGTCATTCTAATAGCTAGCAGTTTGGTGTATTGTTGGCGATCGAGCTGATGGAGCACGTGAGGGCGATCGTTGAGAGAGATGGTAACTCAAATATAGAGAATTTCGAGCTGTGGCAACAGCAGAGACAAATGCGCCTGCTGCTTTCATCATCCATCTAACTCAACTTGATTTACATACGTTCTGCAAATCTTTGAACAGCTTTTGGCGCGAAAGCAGCAACTAAAAAAGCAGTTGTAATGTATTTCCCCTCAGAATCTTTGCTAGTTATTGTTATTGCACCAAACACAATCGCTGCAATCAGCGCAATAAAACTCATGGCTCGCATTGTCGAGTATTTCCCATTATCTTCCTGGAATAATTCGGCAAGCTCTTTTCCATGTTCTGAAGAATTTGGTTGAGTCTCAACTATAGAAGAATGTGTCATTTGATTAACCTCCTAAATGATTAAAGCTTAACTAAGTCCTAACTTAGTTCGAGTGTGGCTACCAACTCTTCCATCATCTTCAAGTCCAACAGAACGCTGGAAAGCTTTTACAGCCGTTTGTGTATTTTCACCAAATACACCATCAACTGCTCCTGGATTAAATCCCCGATCGCGCAATCGCTGTTGGAGTTTTATAACGGCTGAACCTGTTGAACCCAAGCGTAGAGTCACAAATGGCGACTCATTTTCTAGCTGTTCGGGAGTGAATTGCATACCTAGCTTATCAGCAACTTGTTTTCTCAAACTGGGAAGTTGACTGTACAGCAAATCACCCGGACAATCAGTATTGCTGAAATCTCTGTGTCCCTTGATATTGAGCGGACTAATATTGCAAGAATCGCATAATGACACACAAAGTTCTACAAGGCTCTCCCATTGCTTTTCACTCATTTGGAAAGTCATGAAATTCCCTTCATTTTCAATACCAGGAGATTGATTGCCGTTGGCTAATTTTCCTGGATCTTGCCCTGCATGGGCTGACTGAATGCAAAACCCTTTTTTCACAGCATCTAGGGAACCGTGCCGACCTTCTAAAATCAACCCTCCGGTTGTATTTAAGAAGTTGTGTCCTGAGTCCGACCAATCATTATCATCCATGTGAAAGTTTTGAATGTTTCGCGCTAACTTAATCGCTCCTTCAAGCGTGCCTCTTGAGGCATCGTCGGGAGGGTTTGGGTTGTTTGTATGATGGACGATGACATAGCGGGGAATAGTCATTTGAAAAGGAAATGTTCCAGATTTTGGCTGTCTGGCTCCCCACGCTGCTGCTGTTACAACTTTTGCTGTAAATGACATAAAAAATGACTCCGAATTGTTTAATTTGTAGGTGGAAGTTACCCCACGGAGGGGGCAACTTCTGTTTAGGCTATGGCTTTGAAGTAATGCTCAGCGATCTGCGCGATGTGGTCAGCCCTGTCCAGTCGATTCACTATTTTTCGGGCGTTATAGAAATCGCGATCGGCGCCAACAATGAAATCACTCAAACCTACACCCGTAAAGCTACCATCGCGCATTCCCCGAACTAGAATCATGGCAGCGATTTCAGGGAGAGCGGCTTTTTCTGGATTATCTAT
The DNA here is from genome assembly GCF_036705125.1 of Microcoleus sp. B7-D4. Taxonomy (NCBI): domain Bacteria; kingdom Bacillati; phylum Cyanobacteriota; class Cyanophyceae; order Oscillatoriales; family Microcoleaceae; genus Microcoleus; species Microcoleus sp. B7-D4. The sequence continues at coordinate 52,636 of NZ_JAUBTT010000043.1, read as the reverse complement.
CAAATTAATTCCGAGTTTTTCACTCCAGATTTGATAGTTGTGACGCCCTGTAATTTGGACGAAACCTCTGCCTTTGAAGCGAGGCCCATCACCGGATTCAGTGTTCCCTAAATCTTCGTGGCCTTCATAATCCCACCCATCAGCTAATTCCATCATCAAACGTCCAAAATGGCATTCATGTTCGGCTGTTGCAAAAACATAGGCAATTTGCCCGCGATCGATGACACCATTATCGAGACATTGATTGAGGATAAGAGGCAAATTTTTCTTGGCAAAGGGGCGAATTTCGGATATGCATTGAGCAATATCTAAAATATTATCAACGCTGGAGAAGCCACCTGGCATATCCCAAATCTTGGGTTTGCGAGTAACTATTGCGATTTCTTCTGGCTTCACCTTCAGCAACTCAGCCCAGGTATTGCGATCGACTTTACCTGTTACCTTTAGTCCGCCTGGGACAAATTGGCTGCGATCGGCAGGGCGCATCCGTTGAAATTGCTCCACTGCGGCCTTAGTGACAGACCCAAAAAGCCCGTCAATTTTGGCATCTTTTGGTAATAATCCCCAATCTTTCAAGCGCCTTTGCAGGATTTCGACTTCATCAATCAGGTGAGGGGTATCAATAATCCCGTCATTAATTTGTAACTCAACTTTTTCAATCTTCATATTCACAGCTCCAAGTAGTAATGATGTTTGTAGTAAGGACTGAGCGTCCTTTCTTACAGATTTGGGAAAAATGCGGACTAAAGTCCTCACTACAAACCTTTTTTATGGGCGATTCATCCGAGGCGATATCAATCGCCAACCAGTAAATTTTGAGAGTTATTTAGAAATTCGATGCAGCCACATTGTTGCAGTAGAGTCAATTTTGCTACTGTCCCAATTGTCATAAAAAGATAAAGCTTCACGCAAACTAAAAGCATTGCCAGCGGAGGATATCAATTTACGACTGTATAACTTGTTTTCGCCCTTGTTATCTGGTGAAGATGGGGAATTTTTCCGATAGCCTGCGTAGAACCACTCTCCGGCTGGATCGTTCACAAAAAAGTCACCCTTGTCGTTATAACCGCGAATAACTAGAATGTGACCCGGAACAGTCCAATAACCGTGCAATATACATATCTCGCCAGAATCGAGAGAGCGAGTGATGTCTGAAAGACTCCCTTTCAATGTCAAATCATCTCTCAACCCCAAACCCTCTAACAATCTTTTGATGCCATCGGGAGAACCGTGATCGATTCCCAGCCTGTCGAAACGTTTTTTAACATCATCTTCGTACTGTGCAAAGGGGCCTAAATCTGCAACTTGAAAGTATTTCAGACACATTGCCGAACTTGTAGCACCGCAAGTGCGCCAGGGTTCAATTCCGTTATCATATTGACTGAAATACGGAACGTTATGATTGACAGCCATAATTTACCTCAAGGTAAGTGTTGTAAAGGATTGATTTAGCCTCAGACCATTTGTTTGAGCTGATATTTATACAGTAGCGAGTTGTTATTGTACGGTCGATATAGATAACCTAAGTTGTTAAAATTCAATCCAAAAACAAAAAAACTGAGGCAACCTCAGTTTAAATAAGTAAACCTCAGTAAACTTCAGGTTATACTCAAGATCCAATGAAAAATTTTTAACGTTATGAATTTTGAAGAAGGGCTGAAACTCGCAGATACGGCCGTATTTGCCAAAACAAACAGACACTTAAAAGATATAGAAGTAATAATTCTGAGGGGAGCTTGGCAAGGGCAGGAGTATCATAAGATTGCAGAGGCTTACGGATATGCTGCCGAATACCTGATGCAAGATGTTGGCCCCAAGTTATGGAAGCTGCTTTCGGAAGCTTTAGGGGAAAGAGTCAGTAAAAGAAACTTTCAAACGGCATTGGAAAGGCGATCGCACTTCCAGTCAGAGATAGCCGCACAGCCAATTGCACCAGAAATAGCGGAACAATTGGTCAACATCGAGGATTTTGGCGATGTTTCAGGAGTTACAAGCACTCCTTTATGCCAAGATTGGGGTGAAGCGCCGGAAGTCTCAAATTTTTTCGGCCGCGCCGCAGAATTAAATACCCTCAGTCAATGGGTACTCCGCGATCGCTGTCGCTTGGTGGCGCTGTTGGGTATGGGAGGTATTGGTAAAACGGCTTTGACTGCTAAACTGGGAGAACAACTTCAGGGTGAATTTGAATATCTAATTTGGCGCAGTCTCCGTCATGCACCTCCCTTACTCACAATTTTGAGTGAGTTGAATTCATTTGCCAGCAGTTCCCCAGAAACGCAACTGCCAACTACTGTAGACGAGCAAATTTCTTCCCTGCTCAAGAATTTGCGCGATCGCCGTTGTTTGCTGATCCTAGATGATTGGGAAATGATTTTGCGAAGTGGAGACATCGCTGGCTACTACCGAGACGGTTATGAAAGCTACGGTCAACTACTGCGGCGAATAGGAGAAGAACGGCATAAAAGCTGCTTATTACTCCTATCGCGAGAAAAGCCTGTAGAGGTTGCATCTTTAGCAGGCGAAACCTTACCTGTACGTGCATTACAAGTTAAAGGCTTAAAACAAACAGAGGCAAAAATGCTTTTGGCTGCCAAAGGTTTTTCTGACTCAGAAAACGGCTTAGATGAACTGATACAAATATACCGAGGTCATCCTGCTGCACTGAAAATTACTGCTACCACAATTCAAGAGTTGTTTAATGGAAATATTAGTCAATTTATGGGTCAGAGTTCCTTAGTTATTGGCGATATATTTGCCAATTTACTTAACGAACATTTTCAGCGGTTATCAGATGTAGGAAAAGCTGTGATGTACTGGCTGGCCATTGAACAGCAGCCGATTTCCTTGAGCCAATTGAAAGCAAAATTATCAGCAGCCGTTTCTAGTTCCGAATTACTAACAGTATTAGAATCCTTGGTAAGACGTTCCTTAATCGAAAAAGAGCTTTCCCCTTCTAGTGCTGAATCCAAATTCACTCTCGAACCTGTGATGATGAAATATGTTACTCAGAAACTTGTCGAACAAATATGTCAAAATGTTCGAGAAGCAATGCAAGCGCCATCCATCGAACAAATAGGTTTAATCGGAAGTCATGCTTTCGAGCGATCGCCAGAACTCAAGGACACTAAAATTACTCAGCTACACCCGATCTTAACCAAAGTTCGAGAACGCTTAGATTTAACTCGAATAAATAATTATCAAATGCAGCTAAAAGAACTTTTGTCAAAATTGCGCGAGTGTCCTTCCCCAAAGCTTCAATATGCAGAGAAAAATCTTCTCAAACTGCTAGGAGAAACTGAAATATAGAGTGGGGAGGGCGGGTTTATGTAACCGATCTGCAAGCTTTAAATCAGTTGGCGAACCCGCCCCTACAGGTTCTTAAGAGGTTCTATGGTTCCAAATAAGTTAATTCATCCAGGATTCATATTGCAAAATCGCTATCGAGTTATCGATCGCATTGGTGGCGGTGGCTTTGGCGAGATTTTTGAAGTAGACGATGGTGGCATTATCAAAGTATTAAAAGTTTTGAATTTAGATAACTTTAATAACCCAGATATTAAGCAAAAAGCCACCATTTTATTTCAGCGAGAAGCAGAGTTCTTAATGAGCCAAAGGCATCCTGGCATTCCTCATGTAGAAAAAGACGGATATTTTAATTGGCCTGAAGGTAGTAGCAAACCGTTACCATGTTTGGTAATGGAGAAAATACCGGGGCAAAATTTACAAGAGTGGATGTTAGCAAGAGCGAATCAACCAATAAATACAGAAACAGCCATTGAGTGGTTGACACAACTCACACAAATTCTCAATTTACTGCACGATCAGCAGTATTTTCACCGAGATATTAAACCGTCCAATATCATGTTAAAACCGGATGGCAAATTGGTATTAGTTGATTTTGGTGCGGTGCGAGAAGTAACAGAAACTTACTTGCGGCAACAAAAAGAAAATTATACGGGAACTGCGATTATTTCCGCTGGTTATACGCCAAGCGAACAAGCAGAGGGTCATGCAGTACCGCAATCTGATTTTTTTGCTTTAGGACGTACTTTTGTTTATTTACTGACAGGAAAAGTGCCGATCGATTTACCTAAAAATCCTGACAATGGTGAATTAATATGGCGAGATAAAGCAACGCAAGTTTCACCGGATCTGGCAAATTTGCTTGACCGAATGATGGCGATTTTCCCCGGAAAGCGACCGCAAATTTGCCAGGAAATATTGCAGATTTTGGCACGAGGAGACGCGCGCTCGCCCTTGGAAAGATTGGCGAAACCGTTGCCAGAAATTAAACAATCGATCGAGCCCAGTAAAACGAATCCTATCAAAAATAGGATTCGTTTTAACTGGGTAGGCAAACTAGCTCTAGCTAGCTTTTTTTTGGTAGGTGGTTGGTGGACTTTCTCACCCCAAATAGTATATTTTCTTAAGAAAGAAGGTTTTTTAAGTTACAAGAATAAACGTTTAGAGACTGCGGAAATCTCTTATAAAACAGCTCTCTTTTTTAAACCAAATGATGGTCAGACTAACTATAATTTAGGCGTCCTTCATGAAGACAAACAAGAGTACGATCGGGCTCGCGCTGCCTATCAAATTGCTGTCAATGCAGGTTTTAATCAAGCTTTAAATAATTTGGCACGGTTAGAAATTTTAGATAAACAATATGCAAAAGCTATACCGCTGTTAGAAAAAGCTTTACCACTTGCTAAAGATCGCAAAATTAAGTATGCCGTTTACAAAAATTTAGGTTGGGCGCAGTTGGAGTTAGGGCGATATGAAGAGGCTAACAATAACCTGACGAAAGCGATTAATATTTCCAGCGATCGCTCTGTTGCTTACTGTTTGCAAGCGGTTCTTTTAGAACGTCAAGGCAATAAACAAGCATCTATATCTAATTGGAAAAAGTGCTATGATAATTTGCAGTCGGAGTCTTCTGAAGAACAGAGATGGATACGGCAAGAATTTAGCAAAAATTTTCAAAATTTAAAGTTATAGCGTATCTCCGATAGTCCGGCAGGGGTTTAAACCCCTGCCTCAAAGCACAAGTCCTCTTTTAGAGGACTAATGAAGATTTCCAAAGTTTATGCGATCGCGAACAATGAAAAATAATTTAGGTCATGAAAAATAATCATCCATCCAAGCTGACACCAATCAATCTCAAAGGCAAAACATTTACTTACTTTGCTATTTTTGGGCTGACGCCTTTAATCCCGATCGTCACAGCGTCAAGAGTTTATCCGATAATTAATGGATTGCATCCTCAAGTTTCAGGTATCCATCGACGGGAAATGCTAGCGCTCGACTGTGAGGATTATACTGCCGATCCTCGCGGGCCTCTTGATGTCTTAATTCCTTATATTATCAGTCCCCGACGCACTTTATTGCTGAACGATCGACCGAAATTGCGTTGGAATAAAGTTCCCGGTGTTAATAATTATACTGTTAGTTTAGTGAAGGGCGATCGGGCAATTTGGGAAACAAAAGTTAATGGAAATGAAGTAGTGTATCCGGGAACACCACAACTGGAACCGGGATTTGTGTATTTACTGGTGGTAAAAGCAGAAAACGGTAGGACATCTGACGAGGAAAAACTGCCCGATCGAAGCTTCCGAATGCTACCAACGAAGGAAAAGCAACTGGTGAAAGGGGCGATCGAGCAAATTAACAGTCAAAAAATTGCCGAGAAAACCAAAGCTTTGCAACGTGCTTATTTTTACATCGGTTCGGATTTGAAATCTGAGGCGATCGAGACATTGGAAGCATTGGTAGCAACGGGTTTTCGAGAAGCTATTGCATATCGCAAGCTAGGCGATTTATACTGGCAAGAAGGGGTGACATTGCTGGCAGAGAGCAATTATCTAAAAGCACAGGAATTAGCTAGTGCAGCCAAAGACATCGGGGAGCAAGCACAGTTAGAGGAGGCTTTGGGGGAGTTGTACGGGGCGATCGGCGAAAAGCAAGAAGCACTTCGCTGGTTGGCGCAAGCCATAAACAGTCACAAAGCTTTAGGAAATACGCGAAAAGTTAAGGAACTGGAAACGCAGATTGCCAAACTCAAGGCAAGTTTGGCAAAACCGCAACGCTTTGCCGGAGGATTGGGGAGTTAATTTAGAGAAAATTTTGATTTTTTCCGGAAAAAGTTTTTAGAGGGAGTATGAAATTGGAAATCATGAGGTGAGAGGCAAGAACGAAAATGAGTAATAATGAAAAATCTGCCAGTCAGGTAGCTGAGGAATTAGTTTCTGTAACAAACGGGTTGAGGCTTGGTGCTGGAGAAACTATTTTAAGTGTTCGTGGTTCTGAGCCAGAAAAAAAGGCAGCTAGCACTCCGAAAAAAACACCGATCACAGAAACCACCGATGACAAAGGACATTCCGCAGATAGCGATCCGAACAAACCACAGATCACAAAAACCACCGATCACAAAGGACACTCCGCACACACCACCGATCACAGAGCCTCCTAATGTCAGACCACCCACTCCAGGTAATATAGCCGATCGTACAGGTGAGGAATTTCTTGTTCTTAAGGCAAATGACCTATTGAGGTAAACTTGTTTAGGGTTAGCTAAAAGTGAGGGAATTATCTTTGATATCAACTTTTATTTTTTGCTACCTGCTTTTGCTCGGCTCCCCCCTGTTACAAAAATCGAATGCTTTAGCGCTGGAAGTGCCAGAACAAGCACAAAATGCCCAAAATACTAAAACTGACGCAGATAGACTTTTTCAACAGGGGAACGAGCAATTAAATAGCGGCGAGCTACAAAAAGCACTGGAAACCTACCAACAAGTTTTGGAGATTAGGAGAAAAATCGGCTATCGCCCAGGTGAGGGGGAAGTTCTTCACAAAATAGGCGTTGTTTACCACCGTCTCAGTCAATATCATCAAGCAGTAGAGTTTTACCAAAAAGCATTAGAAGTGCGTCGAAATTTAGGCGATCGTACTGGGGAAGCAGCTACTCTCCACAAGCTTGGAGACGTATATCGATTATTAGGCGAATACCAACCAGCGTTAGAAGTATTGCAGCAAGCTCTCGCTATTCGTCAAGAGTTTAACGATCGAGCAGGAGTTGGTAAAACTCTCACTCATCTTGGTGCTGTTTATCAAGAAATGGGGGATTATTATCGTGCTTTAGAGTTCTATCAAAAAGCTCTTACTATTAGTAGAGAAGAGAGAGATCGAGCTGGTGAAGGACGTGCCTTAGCCAATCTTGGAATAATTTACGGAAATTTGGGGCAGTATGTTCGTGCTCTAGAGTTTTATCAGCAAGCGTTAGTGATATTTGAAATTTTAAATAATCCTACTCATAAAGCTGATATTCTCGATCTAACTGGTTCAACCTATAGCGAACTGGGTCAATACTCGGAAGCACTAAACTTATATCAACAAGCTTTAGCTACTTATCAAGCAACAAATAATAAACGAGGCATGGGAACAACTCTTCATAACATTGGTTTTGTTTATGAGAAAATGGGTCAGTCTACTGAAGCCTTAAACTCTTATCAGCAAGCTTTAATTATTAGTAAAGAGATTGGCGATATTACAGGATTTGGAAAGACCCTTAACAATTTAGGCGTAGTTTACCAGCAGTTAGGTCAGTATTCTCAAGCCATAGATGTCCTCAAACAAGCATTGTCAATTTTCCAAAATCTTGGCAATCGTAAGGATCTAGGTGATACTTTGGATAGTTTAGGTACAGTTCATCAAAGAATTGGTCAATATTCCCAGGCTTTGCAATTATATCAGGAATCTTTAGCAATTAGTAAAGAATTAGGCGATCGCCCTGGAGAAAGAATTACTCTCAGTAACATTGCTGACGTAATTTTCAAACAAAATCAACCAGAATTAGCCATAATTTTCTATAAAGAATCTGTCAACGTTACCGAATCAATTCGCAGCGAATTGCGCTCTCTACCCACCGAACAACAGCGCTCTTACACTACTACTGTCGCCGATACCTATCGCCATCTTGCCGATTTATTACTGCAACAAGACCGAGTTTTAGAAGCACAACAAGTCCTCGATTTACTCAAAATTCAAGAAATAGAAGATTACCTGCATTCCGTTCGGGGAAACGAACAAACAGCACAAGGTATTCCCTTAACTCCTCAAGAACAGCAAATTCGCAACAGGCACAATGAAATTTTAAATCGAGAGATTCAACTAGGCAGAAAGCTTGCTGAATTAGAAAAAATTCCCGTAGCTAACCGCACGCCCCTGCAGCAACAAGAAATTGCCAATTTCAGGCAAATGCAGCAGGAAATGCGCGGCACATTCAATGAATTTATTAACTCCCCTGAAATTGTTGCTATTGTCCAACAACTCAGCCCTAATGCTAGAGTACAAACTGTGAATCTAGCTCAACTCAATACCATACGGGGAGACCTATTGCAGCGGTTAGAAAAAAAAGCCGTATTGATTCAGCCTTTAATTTTAGAAGACCGTTTAGAATTGGTAATAACAACTGCTGACTCTCCCCCATTCCGACGTACTGTAGCAGTTAAAAAACAAGAACTCAATCAAGCAATTGTGGAATTTCGCATGGCTTTGGAAGATCCCAAATCCGATGCCAAAATCCCAGCTAAGAAACTTTATAATTGGTTAATCAAACCCCTAGAAGACGATCTGACTGAAGCACAAGCTAAAAGCATTATTTATGCTCCTGATGGACAGTTACGCTACATTCCCCTAGCAGCTTTATACGATGGCAAACAATGGTTGGGGCAGCGGTTTGCAATTAATAATATTACTGCTACGAGCCTCACAAAATTCAATGGAGAAACGACTTATCAACCTCGCGTTTTGGCGGCTGCTTTTGGTGCGCGTCGTTCTACTTTTAAACGGGGGTCTACTCCATTTGCTTTTTCTGGCTTGCAATTTGCGGGGCTGGAAGTGGAAAATTTAGCTGCGATGGTGCCGGGAACTACAAAATTAATAGATCGGGAATTCAATCGTGCCACAATGATTCCGCGTTTGCCAGATTATAACATTATTCATTTGGCAACTCATGCTATGTTTGTTACCGGACAACCAGAAGATTCGTTTATTTTGCTAGGTGATGAGGATACAATTACCCTGCCCGATATTCAAACTTTAAACCTACTGAATGTAGATTTGGTAGTATTGAGTGCTTGCGAGACGGGGATAGGTGGTAAACTAGGTAATGGAGAAGAAATTTTAGGTTTTGGCTACCAGATACAGGAAACAGGAGCAAAAGCTGCGATCGCTTCTTTATGGAAAGTAGATGATGGTGGCACTCAAGCTTTGATGGTTGCTTTTTATACGGCGTTGCTGTCGGGAAATAAAAAGGCAGAAGCTTTGCAAAAAGCGCAAATAGCCTTAATTACAGGTGATGATTCAGTGTTGGGTCGATCGGCCAATTTATCAATTTTAGCTCAAACTCGCAGCGGTTTGAAACGGTCAGTGGCCAGTCGTTTGCATCATCCATACTACTGGGCACCGTTTATTCTAATTGGTAATGGTCTTTAGATAGTTGACAGTTGACAGTTGACTGTTGACAGCGAGGTTTTTAGATCGAACTGTTAATAGATTCCGGGAATTAGTTTTTTGACTTTTTGGCGGTACTCTGAATACTCTGGATATTTTTTGGTTAACCAGGTTTCTTCTCGGTTGGCTTTGATCTCGAAAAGTATTATTAATAGTGCGCTGGCTATTAAGTGGGATATGCTCATTTGAAAAAGTGTCCAGCCGAGGGCTGCTAAAATTAAGCCGCTGTATAATGGATGCCGCACTATTCCGTAAATGCCTGTTTGGACTAATTCTCCGTCTTCTCTGGGATACGGTAAAGGTGTGAGGTTTTTTCCTAAGTCTATCAATCCTTTGATGATGAAAATTAATCCGGTTAAGCCGAGAATACTGGCCATAAACCAGATAATATAAAGTAAGTGGGTTGATTGAATTTTTAATCCTGGCAGTTGATAAACTGGTAAGATTACAAATCCTGTGAGCAATCCTCCTTGAAGCAAAACTAAATATTCGCCGCGGCTGTTATTGCGCCAGCCTTCGCGCGTGAAGCCCCAGTCAGTTAAGATTTTCATAATTGAAGGAAGAGGGAAGAGGGAAGAAGGAAGAGGGAAGAGGGAAGGAGGAAGAGGGAAGAGGGGAGAAGGAAGAGGGGAGAAGAAAGTGAACTGTAGGTTGGGTAGAGTGAAGTAAAACCCAACCTACGGCGAACAGCGAACAGTCAACAGTCAACAGTCAACAATTAACAAACTTATTCTCGCCAAGGACGAGTCATTAATTCTAATTGATTGACTTCATCTTGGCTCAAATTCCAGCCTAAAGCGCCTGCATTTTCTTGGGCTTGTTTGGCGGTTTTGGCGCCGGGAATGGGGATGACTCCGTTTTGGCATATCAACCAGTTTAGGGCAACTTGGGCGGGCGTTCGATCGCGCTTTCTGCCCATTTTTCGCAGGGTAGACATGACTAATTCAATTTTTTCGAGGCCACTTTTGCTGAAGCGGGAGTCCATTTTTCTGGCTCCTGTAGGTGGTTCTTGGGCTGTGTATTTGTCGGTAAGCAATCCTTGGGCTAAGGGACTGTAAGCTAAAATTGTGACGCCCAATTCGCGGGCTGCACTCACAATTCCTTGTTTTTCTACTTGCCGCGACAGCAAGGAGTAACGGACTTGATTTGTTGCTAGGGGAACGCCTCTGGCTGCTAGTATTTTGTGGGCTTGGCGCATCTGTTCTGCTGAATAGTTGCTGACTCCTACTGCTTGAATTCTGCCTTGTTTTACTTCATCGGCTAAGGCGTTCATCAGGGTTTCTTGACTGAGTAAAAAAGTGAATGGCCAGTGCACTTGGTAGAGGGCTATTTGTTCGACTTGCAAGCGTTTTAAGCTGGCACTTAAGGCTTCGGAAACTGATTTTCCTGTAATCCGCCAAGGTACGGGGCCGAATTTGGTGGCTATTTGCACGGGTTGGCTGGTTTTTTTGATAAACTGCCCCAGCAATTCTTCTGACAAGCCGTTACCGTAGACTTCGGCTGTGTCGAAGAAGTTGACTCCGCTGTCTAGGGATGTTTTGAATGCTGCTTCGACTTCGGCGGCGCCGTAGTTGCTGCCGTAGTTCCAAAATAGTTTGTCGCCCCAAGCCCAAGTTCCGACGCACAGGGGAATGACGGCTGGGCCGTTTTGTCCTAGGGTAATGGTTGTCACGGTTGGTAAATCCACAGTTATTGATTCTCTTTATTTTTATATGAATTTATACGAATAATCCCGATCGAGCTTCTAGCCGGGGGAGGAAAGGTGGCGGGTTGCGATATCTCAGTTACTATAAGTGCAAATGATGTGTTTATTTGAGTAGTTATGTCGATCGACCGTTTACCAGATTCAAGATTAACAGATTCCGCGACTCCTGCTATCAAGAGAGTTACCCTGCTGACTATGTTCCGGTTGGGTTTGTTTCAGATGGGATTGGGCATGATGTCGATTTTGACCCTGGGGGTGCTCAATCGCGTCATGATTAAGGAGTTGGCGATTCCGGCTACTGTGGTGGCTGGTACGCTGGCTATGCACCAGTTTGTCGCCCCGGCTAGGGTGTGGTTCGGGCAAATGTCTGATGCTAAGCCTTTGTTTGGCCATCACCGCACGGGTTATGTGTGGATGGGCGGGGTTTTGTTTGTGATTTCTGCTTTTTTGGCGGTACAGGTGATGTGGCGCTTGGGCAGCAGTTTGGAGGCTGTGGGGTGGACGACTCCTACTTACGGTTGGGTGGGTTTGTTGGGTTTGATTTTTGCGCTTTACGGTATTGCTATTTGTTCGAGTTCGACTCCTTTTGCTGCTTTGTTGGTGGATGTTTCCGATGAGGAGGATCGATCGAAGTTGATTGGTGTGGTGTGGTCGATGCTGATGGTTGGTATTATTATCGGGGCGATTGTTAGCAGCGGTTTGCTGAAGCAAATTGATGGGGATGTGCCACGGGAAGTTTTGCAGGCTTCGATTAACGGTTTGTTTGTGAAGGTGCCGGCGCTGGTTTTGCTGTTGGTGGGGATTGCAACTTTTGGCGTTGAGAAAAAGTATTCGCGGTACGGGGTGCGATCGTCCGCAGTGAATCGAGAAGATAAAATTACTCTGGGAAGTGCGCTGCGGATTTTGACTGCTAGCCGCCAAACCGGTTTGTTTTTTACTTTCCTGCTGATTATGACAATTTGCTTGTTTATGCAGGATGCGGTTTTGGAACCTTACGGCGGCGAAATTTTTAAGATGCCGATTTCGGAAACTACTCGCTTAAATGCTATTTATGGTACTGGTACTCTGATCGGTTTGAGCGCCACTGGTTTTTTAATTGTGCCGCGCATTGGCAAGCAAAATACGATTAGGTTGGGCTGTTTGTCGGTTGCTGCTTGTTTGGGTTTAATTATTGCATCGGGATTCACAGGAAATCCAATTGTGTTTAAGTCGGCTTTAATGTTTTTTGGTTTAGCTTCGGGTATTACGACGACTGGTGCGCTGAGTTTGATGTTGGATTTGACTGCTGCGGAAACTGCTGGGACTTTTATTGGCGCTTGGGGTTTGTCGCAGGCGATGGCGCGGGGTGTGGCGACGATTAGTGGCGGTGCTATTTTGGATTTGGGCAGAAGTTTGTTTGGGGTGCCGATGTTGGCTTATGGGTTGGTTTTTGCTGTGCCGGCGGTGGGTATGATTCTGGCTGTTTGGCTGTTGGGTAGGGTGGATGTTGGGGAATTTCAGGATAATGCTAAAAGTGCGATCGCCACTATTCTTGAAAATGAATTAGACTAAGGTTTTGTCAGTTGTCAGTTGGCAGTTGTCAGTTGGCAGTTGGCCGTTGTTAGTTGTTATTGTAATAACGAATAACCAACAACGAATAACCAATAACCAATAACTAATAACGAATAACTAATGACTAATTTTTGGGATTCAATTTTAAGTTTTTCTCAGACTACTGTCAAGACAGTCGGCCAGCAGTTTTTGAAAGATTTTGGTTCTGCACAAGCAGATGAGAAGGATGATGGGAGTTTGGTTACGCAGTCTGACAATTGGGCGGATGCAGAAATTAGAAGTGCGATCTCATCTACTTTTCCCAGTCACGGAATTTTGAGCGAGGAAGGAGAACACGTTTTCCCAGATACGGAATGGTGTTGGGTTGTCGATCCTCTGGATGCTACGACTAATTTTGCTAGGGGAATTCCGATTTGGGGGATTTCTTTGGGTTTATTGTATCGCGGAACTCCGGTTTTTGGCTGCGTGCATTTGCCACCAGTTAATCAATCTTTTCACGGTTTTTATGCAGGGGATTTGGCGGGCCACAACGTATTGGCAAATATGCCTCAAGGTGCGTTTTTGAACAATCGACCGATTTGTCCCACTGCTGATAAAATGAGCGGGAATCATATTTTTAATTTGTGTTCCCGAAGTGTGGGAATCGGGCCTCATCTTCCGAGTAAAATTCGGATGTTGGGTATGGCTAGTTACAATTTTTTGACTGTGGCTTCGGGTGTGGCTATGGGAGGGGTGGAAGCGACTCCGAAAATTTGGGATATTGCCGGGAGTTGGGTAATTGTGAAGGCTGCTGGTGCGGTTTGGCTACCGCTGGAATCTCAGGGGATTTTTCCGCTGGAAGTGGGGAAGAATTACGGCAGGATTTCATATCCGACTTTGGTGATGAATCGGCAGGAGTTGGTGTCGGTGTTTTTGCCGTTTGTGGAGGCTTGGAAGAAGAAAAAAATGGGGTAATTTAGGGGAAGCGAAGCTATGCCGTAGGAAATCGAACAATTATTAAATAAAACTGCAGGGCAGGCGTAACGGAGGAGTCTCCCACGCCTGCCGTGCTGTTTGGAAGAAATATACCGACCGATGACCGATGGTTCAAGTATGCCTACTCTTGTCTATTTCTGCCAATCTGCGATCGGGTGGTTTTATTTTACGTCGATCGGGTGATGCGGTTTTGGTACAATTTGTGGTAATACTTTCACGAGCTATTATCTCTCGGAAATAAAATTATACCCGTTTTCAAGTAGAGGCACAAGGGTAAATAGATTTACTGCGGTGTGGGAAAAAGTAGATGAGTGGTATCTTGGCTATGCCGAAGAGTTAGCCTGTGAGAAGATACAAGAATAAACCTGGGAAGAAACTCGGAAAAGTCTGCGGTTGGCGATCGCACTAATCTCGATAGCACAATTCTCGCATCCGATTTGCTGACAGCGGCAGTCCCAATTCTACCAGCGTTCCCAAATACTCGTCAGGCGTTTTTGGCGGATTTTTGAGCCTGATTCTTTGTTTCTCGGCTGCTTTGCATACACCTTCAAACTTTAAGTTGAGAAAGCGCAGGATAAAGTCATCTGGGTGCAGCGGTTCAATGTTATATTGTTTGAGATTCTCAGTAGGAAAATCCCTGAGATTGAAAGTAACGATAAAATCCGCGCGAGAATGAATTGCTGCTGCTAGAACGTGCCGATCGCCCGGATCTGGAAGTTCCAACTCTGGTATAATTGGCTCGTAGCCAGTCACCACACAATTTTTAATGCTTGCATTCATCAGATTTTTGGTTCTGGCAAGCTGTTCTAATGTGAGATTTGGATTGTTCTGAAGCACGTTTCTCATCCACTCGTCGTGAATCTCTTCTGTCCACCTCGGCTCAAACACATCACCAACGGCTAATTCCATCAGAAAATCGCGGAGTGCGGCTGAATACAAAACATTAGCATCGCAGACAACTTTTACAATTTCCATGAGTTAGTCGTACAAACCGAGTGCTTCTGATTCTGCGACAAGTTCGTCAAGTATTTTACTTCTTTTGTCATAATCCTGCTTTTTATATTTCATTACATCTTCATAACGTATCCGGCGACAGGTACTTACCATTTTGTAAGGAATTTCGCCCGAATCTAGTAACTGCCACACATACTCGCGGGAGACATTCAGTATGGCCTCAACCTGCCAGATATCCAGTTCCTCAGTAATTGGAATTAGCTTGACAGTATTGCCGCTGCTTGTCTGTTGTAAAATTGCTAATAGCAGTGGCAATGCTGCGGCAGGTATGTCAATTGTCTTTCCCTCTTTTTCGTTTAATATCAATTTGAGGGATTCGCCAGACGGATGATTTTGCAAGTGCGATTCTAAAGCGCGGCTGCTGGTTTTGGCAACTGCGGCTTCTGCTGCTGTCGGCAAAGCAGGTGCTGAGTCTGGATCTCCGGTGAATGTCATGTTAATTTGGGGGTGAGAATAACAGGCAATCAATTATAATTGTAGCAATTTGAGAATGCGATCGCCAAAATCGAGCAAGGAGGTTAACCTGTGGCATACAGCGACTTTACAACTTTAGCGAAAGTTAGAGAATCTTTTAATTTAACCGTAGAAGAACCTTTAGATTTGTTTAGTGATATCCCAGAGGTACAGCCAAGTTCCTATTTGCAAACTACTTTAACTGAAAACCTGTCTTTAGCTACTGCAATTAATACAGAAAAGGCTCGCGCTGAATTAATTATTGCTCCAATATTATTGGAAGTCAGGCGGCAATTTAATTTTCAAGTTGGTTTTTTCTCTGGTTCAGAATTCAATGTAGATGTAGAAGCGGGCTTAAACGGGTATTGCGATTATATTCTCACTGCATCGAAGGATTCCTATGAAATTCGCGCCCCCGTAATTACTCTCACAGAGGCTAAGAATGAAAGTATTAAATCCGGTTTAGGCCAGTGTATTGCAGAAATGGTAGCCGCCCAATTATTTAATCAGCGCAGCGGAGAGCAAATTGAAAGCATTTATGGGGCTGTTACTACGGGTACTGATTGGAAGTTTCTTAAATTGAGTAACAGCACAATTTTCATTGACAAGCGAGACTTTTTTATTAATGAAATTAGTCGGATATTGGGCATTTTAACAATGCCGTTTCAAGGCTTTTATTCAATGAATCGCACTTGATGCAGGCAGCAAAATAACAGATGCTGGGATTGGGACACAACATTGCTGTGTCCCAACTGCAAAATGAATTTATTGCCTCATGCGATTAACTTCGACAGCACATTAGATGGGAAATGAACCACATGAGTTGTTCGATTTGTGAGGAGCGGAAATACAGTTAGAGATACGCAAAGATAGAAAACATCAAAAACCCTTAAAAAACTCTATTTTTGGAAAAGGAAGTAAAATCGGATGTAAAATAGTGCAATACATCGGGATCGTCGCAATATCGAGATACCACGGGAAACCATAACAACGGCACACCGATGAAAGCGAGTCGAGTTTTACAAGAATACAAAAAAGGCAGGCGAGATTTTAAGGGCGTGAGCCTGCGGGGACAGTCGTTTGTCAAGCAAGATTTGTCGGGAGCGGACTTCAGCAAGGCCCATATCGAGGGAGCGAACTTCAGCCACGCCACTCTGACAGGGACGAACTTCGCGGGAGCCACGGCGGGACTACAACGGCGCTGGGTGGCGCTACAGTGGCTGCTAGCATTGCTGATGTTGGGTTTGTCAGGAATAGTGGCGTTCTTTCCAGGGTTGACGGCAGCGGCTACGATCGAGTCTGTTCAGAGCCTGCCACAAAAACTGGTAGTAGAAATTGTTATAGCGATATTCCTAATTACTATATTTGTTGCGATTGTCCGTCAGGGATTTACCATTCAGGCAGTTAGTTCTATCTCCGTCGCCGCTGCCGTCGCAATCGTCATCGCCGTCGCCGCCGTCGTCGCTGGAGTCATCACCCTCGTCGCCGGAGCCCTCACCGGAGTCTTCGTCGGAGCCGTCGCCGAAGTCTTCACCGGAGTCGTCATCGGAGTCTTCGTCGGAGCCGTCGTCGCATCCATCACCGTCGCCATCGCCGCAGCCGTCGTCGTCGCCGTCGCCATCGCCGTCACCGTCGCCGTCGCCGTCGTCGGAGCCGTCGTCGTCGTCGCCGTCGTCGTCGCCGTCGTCGTCTTCGTCCCTGGAGGCGGACCCGTCGTCGTTGTCATCGCCGTCGCGGTGATCCTTCTCAGCCTCTACGTCGCATGGCGAGCCATGAAAGGGGACGAAAAATTTGCCATCGTGCGCCAGTTTGCCATCGCCTTCGGTTCCCTCGGCGGAACTCGCTTCTACTGTGCTACCCTCACTGATGCTAACTTCACCAAAGCTACACTCAAAAACTGCAACTTCCGCGATGCCACTCTCACCCGCACTTGCTGGAAAAATACTAAAGAACTCGATCGCGCTCGTCACGGCAACACCCTCCTGGCACAATCTGCGGTGCGCCAACTCCTCGTCACCGGTGAGGGTTACCAGAAATCCTACGAAGGAGCAAACCTCAACGGTGCAAACCTAACGGCAGCAGAACTAGAAGGTGCCAACCTCAAACGCGCCGACTTGAGCCAAGCAACCTTGCACAAAGCCAACCTAAAAAATGCCAACCTCACTGAAACCCTCGCCATCGGCACGGATTTTACTGCCGCCTACCTGACAGGTGCGTGCCTGCAAGCCTGTAATTTCGGCAGCAACCCCCAACTAGCGGGTGTCGATTGTCAGTACGTCTTTTTCCTAGAAACAGAAAATGACAAAGGCAGTCGCGAACGTCTTCCCCACGACCCCGATCGGGTTTTCCAGCCGGGAGATTTTGAAAAGTTTTACAAAAAGATGATGAATGTGGTGCAGATTCTGTTTCGGAATGGCATCGATAAAGAGGCATTCATAGAAGCCTTTCAAAAACTGATTGAGGAGTACCCCGACATCACATTTGATTCGATTAAAGGCATGGAACGCAAAGACAATGATATGATGATGACGCTTCAGGTTCCCGAAACCGCAGACAAAGGCAAAATCGAACGCCTGCTTCAAGATGTTTATGAAGCGAACCTGAAAGCTGCTAGACTCCAGGGAGAATTGGAAGCCGAAAAGCGTCGCAACCAGGATAACAAAGACCTTGCTATGATTAAGTTAATGGGGAATCCATCCCCCGCCATCCAAGTCACTCAAACATATCACTTTAGGGCAAAGAATCAAACTATGAACAACACAGACAATAACCGCCAAGGAGATACCTACAATCAAAGTGGCAAATTTGGAGTCGGACACATGAGCGGGGGAGAAATCCAAAGCGGCGCGAAAGTAGCTGGCGAGTTGCACGAAACCCAACCCAAAACCCTCGCCGAATCAGCCGTCGAAATCCAACAATTGCTGCAAATTCTCGATCGCTCCTATCCCCCCGACATCCCCGCCGATACCCAAGCAGAAATCGACGTAGCGGTGAAAGGTATCGCCAAAAATCCAGCACTCAAAGAACGAGTCATCGGCGCGTTGAAATCTGGAGGCATCGAAGCCGTGAAGGAAATCACCGACAATTATTACGTGAATATTTTGCTAGCAGCTTATGAAGGATGGCAAAAGCCAGAGTAGGAATAGCGTAGGGTTGAGTAGTTGGAAAACACGCCCTAGGATGCTTGTCTGTACAATTTCACTTTCAACATGACTTACGTATATGTATAGCTAGAATGAGGACACAACATTGCTGTGTCCCTACTGCAAAATCAATTTATTGCCTCATGCGATTAATTTCGACAGCACATTAGACAACTTAGCACCGAGATTCTCAACAGACTCCTGCTGTTTGGGATCTTTCATCGTACCGTCAGCATTAAATGCTTCAAAAGCTTGGGGAACTGCTTTCTGATCCGGGAGTACCAATACGTTAATATTCCCCAGGATCGATCGCAAATGAACTAATCCCCGCAAACCGCCCATTCCGCCTGGGGAAGCACTCATAATTACCGCTACTTTGCCCGTAAATGCCACCAATCCCGGTTCACCCGGTGCTGGCCGCGATACCCAATCGATCGCATTTTTCAGCACAGGCGTAATTGAACTGTTATACTCAGGAGAAGCTATCAAAAACCCGTCATGCGCTACCATCAATTCCTTCAATTTACGGGCATTTTCTGGCACTCCCTCTTTTGCTTCTAAATCTTCGTCAAATAGCGGCATCGGCAAATCGCGCAAATCTACATAAGTAACTTCTGCACCCGCCGCCTTAGCCCCAGCCGCCGCAACTTTAACCAGCAGTTTGTTGTAGGATGCTTCGCGGGTACTCCCGGCAAATGCAAGGATTTTTGGTCTGTTGTTCACGGTATTTCCTGATATTTTGACAAGATAATCTTGACATTTCCAAGCTATATTTTAGCAAAGGAAGGCGATCGCTGTCTCTTGCCTTAACATATATTAGTTAAATAAATGGTCACCAATAAAAAACCGGGCCGACGTGACTAAAAGCATCCAGGATACCCGCCACGTGATTCATTCCTTCGCAGACTCAGGACCCAGAAATAAAAAACCTGTATCCGATGAAACTTGCCGAACGTATTTATCCGTGGGGCCAATGCTTCAATCTAAAATCTAAAATCTAAAATCTAAAATCGATTGACTGAGGAGTCTCCCACACCGGGCGCGCGGTTTGTAGTAAATATAACCGACCGATGACCGATATGTAAAGTGTGCCTTGGTGCATCGAGTTTCTGCAATCTGCGATCGGGTGATGCGGTGGGGTCAAGTTTATATTAAGTCCGATTATCGATCGCGCAATCTTGGGGTAGCATTAAACTTAAGAAATACCAAAATAATTTTTGAGAAAATACAAAACTGCATTACAAAAAGGCTGGTATTGCCCTTGTGCATTCCTTTGTTGACAAACTTGAGCTAATAATTCTGCCTCTTCCTGTGTTATTCCTTGCAATGCTTCAAGTGCTTGCTTTCGTCCCTCTGTTAAGTCAAAATGATTGAGTCCCAAAACTTCAATGGTTCTTTGAGCATCTTTTTGATGAGCTAAATTATTTGCAGTTGGCAGTATCTCACCAGTGCTAGAGTAATTAAAAAATTCTTCACAGTTGGCTTGTAGTGGCGAAACCCCGATCGCAAGATTCTTCTTCTTATTGCCACAATACTCTGGCCAATTTGGATATCTGCCACAAGAGCCTAGCATATTTGTGTAATCAAGAGATAATTCTGAATCAGTCTTGCTCTGGGGGGCTAGATGTTCAATATGGCTATTGCTTTGCTCAACTCTCATACAGCAGTAGCAGCAAATATAGCCTTGTTCACTTAGCAAAGAAATGTGTACCGCTTTTTTCTCAGGGTTGGAAAGATATTTGTAATCATAGTTGACACCGAGAGACTTCTGTATAGCCTTCCAGTCGGAAAATTTTTGAGGTTCTTTCCCCTTTTGAATATATTTCATTTAGTGAGAATTTCCTTGCGTTGAATTAGCCAATCTGCTCTCACAAATTCAGGATCTTCTTCTCCCATTCGGTGTGCTAATTCTTGGCGCAATTGCCGTGCATTTCCGAGTTCGCCATTGTCTATCAAGCGAAACAATTCACGTAAAGATTCTCTAATTTGCTGCGGACGTTCTGGAGTTCCCATAAGCGTTTCTAGAATCCGATTGCTATCTTTCCCAAAGGATGGTACTCGATCGATCGCAATTCCTTCAGATGTTGACCTCAAAAGATGAACCCATTTGAGATCGCTGATTACCTGTGGCGAATGAGTCGTAATTATAAACTGGCAATTTGGGAATGTTTTTTTCAGATTCGGAATAATCGCCCGTTGCCATTTTGGGTGCAAGTGTAGCTCAATCTCGTCAATCAAAACAACGCCGGAACCCTCAAGCGGATTGCAATCTGGATTCGGATTTGCGATCGCCAAACGCCTTGCTAAATCTCCTGCTAGTGCTAACAAGCATTTTTCACCATCGGATAGTTGATTGACGATCAGTTCATCGCCTTGTTTGTCTGCAGTCATTCGCAAAGGCGATCGCCTAACCCGTAAATTTGAAAAGCCGTCTAGTAAGTTAGCGATCGCATATCTGACTGCTTTTAGTTCGCGATCGCGATACTCATTAGTATTATTTAGTCGTAATTCGTTTTCTAAATCTTCCCGATCTCTAAACCATTCAAAAAAGCGCCTAAAATCGATCTGTCCTCCCGTGAGAACCTCGTCATAAACAGTTATCTGCTCAAACGAATGTTTCGTCCTAATCTTCAAAGGAATATCAAGTACGGCACGGTTAGTTGGGTAGTAAACAGCCAGAGGCAATGCTGCGTAAGAATTAGCCTCTAACTGACGGTGTATGTGCTCAACAACTCTTTTTAATTCCCCAAGGTTGCTGCTAGTATCCTTGCTTCGCCCTTTACTGACCTTGGTTAAAGACCATACCACTTCCGACCAGTCATTGATTGAAATTGTAATTTCGTTGTGAGTTTCTTTGCATCCTTTTTTGATATCATCTTCCTTGAAAGAACGTCCATTACTATTGGGAGTTTGAATTCGCTTTGTCAGCCAGGAGAGAAGAATAGCCAAACACTCAAGTATGCTGGATTTTCCCACACCGTTGATACCGATGAACACAGTCGGCTCATCTGTATCAAACTCCAGGGTCAAATCGCTGATGCCTCGGAATGAGTTCATTTTTAGACGCTTGACTTTCACGATTTGGTTCTCCCTCTGGCTTAGTGGGTTATATTTTTGAGATCATATCAAATCAATGCTGCCAAACAAAGTCAGCAATGGGTCTATCTGCCGACAAAACAGGATTGTCACTGGAATTGAGTAAAACCGATCGCATTTTTACATTCCCGACTCCCAAACGCCTCTCGACGCGACTGGGAATGCCGTAACCGTAAATAATGTGCCCTTTTCCCGCCAACACCACAACTTGATAGTCGGGGTTTGCTTTGACAAATTCAGCTATTTTTTCCGCCATAGTTTCGTCCCACAAAACTTGGGCTTGCAAAAATCTTTCAAAAGCCTTACTATTTCCCTGTCCTGCCTTTTGGTGTTGCTGGAAAACTTCTAGCAGCAGTTGCCGATATTCGGCGTTGTCGGTGCGAATTTCCGATATTGGGGGAATGTGCTTTTTTTCCTCTGCTGTGAGGCTTTCTAAACCTTGACTGGCAACTTTTCTCGTTACTTCGGATGGTGTATTTAAGGCGAGGACAGGTAGTTGATTTTCTTTGGCAAACCGCAAAATGGGGGCGTAAGATTCCCAGGGAAAACGCCATCTGCGATCGTACTCTGTTTGCTCAACTAATTGCTGTTCAGTCAGTTTACCTGCTAAGTAGTTGTCGATCGCACTTTGAAAGGGACGCTGAAACATTTCCATCGCGATCGCAATTTTCCGATTTTGCCGCTGCATTTCTCGGATAATCGCCAGTTGAGCTTGGTGGTCTTCTGCGCTATCGTGGGTTTCTCCCAGATACACGACTTTTGCCTTTACCAACTGTTGCAGAATCTCTTGGTTAGTGTAAGTCTGCTGAGTTTGAGGGTTCGCCGTGGTTTGCGCTGTCACTGCACTGCTGCACAGTAGAAAGATACTCAGCGATAAGGCGCACAGTTTGATGAGTTTGGTTGTTTTCATACAGATATTATGCCGTTTCTCGCAGCAGCAGGCACAGCCGAACTCTACTATTTTAGCTGAGCAGCTAGAAAGCTCAATGCTTAATTTAACTTCATAATTATCCGCAGTTACTTCTAAAAATGTAAAGTTTAGTTGCAGGTACTTGCGCTTCTAGAAGAAGGTGCTAAATTAATAATATGAAGCGAACAAAAAGCTTCTCTGACAGATACCACATCTAGATACCGCAGCGAAGTTCACAATAGAATCTAAGGAGTAAAACGCTGTCTAATCTCACATCTGTCTCATTAAAAACCAATAGCAGCACCCACCAACAAAGCTGATACTTCCTCAACTAATTAGAGGGGAGCAATGCAACTGAATCCGAGGATTATTGCAACTCCACATCGAAGTTGAAAAAAGAGGAAATCACTCGGTACATATGGCTGGGTGCTGTTGTTGTTAAAATATATTTTCGGCTTGTGATGTTTTTTTCAGTAGAGGCAGAGCCTCTAGATATGCGTTATATCGTTTCCGGTTACATTGGAATGATACCGAGGACACGGCAGTGCCGTGTCCCTACAATTAATGTGGGTAGGGACACGGCACTGCCGTGTCCTGACTGTGAGTAATATTAATTCCGATGCTACCGAAGTTGATATTACCGGGCAGAGCCGGGTAATGAGGATAAAAGGATAAAAACTAGAAAATTATTGGAAAATAGTCTCGTCTTCCTTTCGCCACGCGGGATCGACGATACAAATAAATATTAGTGGCTTTGTGCCACAGTTGTAAATAAATTGCTTGGCGTTTGGCGGAATGTAAACTGCATCTCCGGCTTCCACGAATTGATTTTCTTCGTCAATGTGCATTTCTCCAACGCCGCTGAGGATGTAGTAAACTTCAGAAGTTGTCAGGGAGTGCAGCGCAGAAGTTTGTCCCGGTGGCAAAGCGGCGTGGGCTAAACTGTAACGCAAATCCACAGCTTGTTTGTCTGGATGCAGCAATTCTCGCAGTTGAGTACCGTCGCCAGCAATAAACTCGTCGCAGGCATTTAGCTTTTGAATTAGCATTCTTTCCACACTCCTGAAAATCTCTTTACCACAAGTTAAGTTTAATTGAAAGAGCCAGAAATGTTAAGAAATATGTAAAGCAGCGGCCGGATTTTTTAACCGTAAATTCCTGAATGCCCTCGATAATCAGGACAGTCGATCGCATCTTCAGATAAAGCTATAGTAGGCTGAACGGGACACTTGAGGTGGTAGTCGCCGGTGAAAAATACGCAGTTAGCACAAGGGATTTGGTGCATCCGCTGAGCTCGGCGCATGGAGTCGGTGACAGTACGCCCGACACTCAAACACAGCAAAAAAACTATGCCCCAGGCGGACACAAAACACAGCGGGACTAAAATAGGCTGTATTGCCTTAAGCAAAAAGTAAAGCATAGCAAGAAAATTTAGCGGTATAAGCCACACATACATTACAGTAGTGGAATTGCCGATCGATCGACCAAAAAGTTTAGAATCCTTTACAGCTCGATCGAGAAACCGGGCAATTATGGGATGATAAGGAACAGTCCTTAAATAAAATTAGAGGAAATCCGTTATGACTCTGCGATTAGGCGATACAGTTCCCAACTTTACCCAAGCTTCCTCTGAAGGCGAAATCAATTTCTACGACTGGGCTGGCGATAGCTGGGTCGTGTTGTTTTCCCACCCGAAAGACTATACTCCAGTGTGCACCACAGAACTCGGTGCAGTGGCCCGTCTAAAGTCGGAATTTGAAAAGCGGGGCGTCAAAACCATTGCCCTCAGCGTCGATGATGTGGATTCTCACATGGGCTGGATTAAAGATATTGAGGAAACTCAAAAAGTCACCCTCAATTATCCGATTTTAGCAGATGGCGATCGTAAAGTCTCCGACATTTACGACATGATCCATCCCAACTCGCTGAACAACTTAACAATCCGCACAGTTTTTGTGATTGACCCGCAAAAGAAATTGCGTTTGAGCATTACTTATCCGGCGAGCACGGGTCGGAATTTTAATGAAATTTTGCGAGTAATTGATTCCTTGCAACTTACGGACAAATACAGCGTTGCGACTCCGGTTGATTGGAAAGACGGCGACGATTGCGTCATCGTACCTTCGATTACCGACCCCGCAGAATTGGCAGAGAAATTTCCTAAAGGTTATACGCCGATTAAGCCTTATTTGCGGATGACTCCTCAGCCGAATAAATAGGTTTAGCATTCCTGGACGCAGAACCTAATTAGGTAAGGTGTGCACTGCACACCTTACCTCTATAATTCGCACGTAATATCAAATCCGTTGACATCGGAATTATTATCTCTCTCTTCTCTTTCTCTGTGTCCTCTGTGCCCTCTGTGGTTTAATCATTCCGATACAACTGGAATTTATCACACACCAGCTTGTAGCTAGGACTTGAGTCCTTAATCCTGATTTTTGAGCACTCAAGTGCTAACTACAAACAAAGAAATTGTGCAATCTTGTGTAAACACTTTAGATTGGAGGAAAGGCCAAATGCTGTCATCAACAATTGTGTTGCGAATACCGCCAAAATTGCAAATGACAGACGACGAGTTTTTCGAGTTCTGTCAAATCAATAGTGAGTTACGAATTGAACGCAACAAATCGGGAGAATTGCTAATTATGCCCCCTACTGGTTCGGAGACGGGAAACCGAGAAGGTAATATATTTGGGCCGCTGTGGGTTTGGGCAGAACAAAATGGTACTGGTTTAGCGTTTACTTCGAGTACAGGATTTACTCTGTCCACAGGTGCCCAAAAGTCGCCGGATGCTGCTTGGATAAAATTGGAAAGATGGAATGCTTTGTCACCCGAACAAAAGCAAAAATTTGCCCCTATTTGCCCGGATTTTGTAGTAGAACTCAGGTCGGCTTCTGACAATCTCAAGCCCTTGCAAGAAAAAATGCAAGAATATATGAGAGAACCCGGAGTGCAGTTAGGCTGGTTGATTGACCGAAAAAATCGCAGAGTTTATATTTACCGTCCTGGTTTGCCAGAGGAATGTTTGGAGAATCCTGCTACCGTTAGCAGCGACCCCGTTTTGCCGGGATTCATACTCAATATGAGCAAGATTTGGTAGAACTGGTAGCAATAAATATCAACTTCTTGTAAAAATTAATAATATAGCAATCCTAAATGATTCAGATAAATTTGTAGGGGTAGTGCTACCCCTACTCCCCGTGCCTACCCCCTATCTATCGGGCAACCACGGGGAGTAGGGGTCGGATTGCCCCTACAATAATTATGAGAATGATTTAGGATTGCTATAGGATACACACACGCAAAAAATATGGATATTAAAAACGGCTTTGTAGGCACAATCGGCAACACACCACTAATTCGGTTAAACAGCTTCAGCGATGAAACTGGCTGCGAAATTCTCGGTAAAGCAGAGTTTCTCAATCCCGGCGGTTCTGTTAAAGATAGGGCTGCTTTATACATCATCAAAGATGCAGAAGAAAAAGGCTTGCTGAAACCGGGCGGCACCGTTGTTGAAGGCACTGCCGGCAATACTGGCATCGGTTTGGCCCACATTTGCAACGCTAAAGGTTACAAATGTATGATTGTGATTCCCGATAACCAATCTCAAGAAAAAATCGATGCTTTGAAAACCTTGGGCGCTGAAGTTCGGACTGTTCCCGCTGTCCCTTACAAAGACCCGAATAATTATGTCAAATTGTCGGGAAGATTGGCGGAGGAAATGGAGAATGCAGTCTGGGCAAATCAGTTTGACAATTTAGCCAACCGCCGAGCTCATTACGAGACAACTGGCCCGGAAATTTGGGAACAAACAAATGGGAAAATTGATGCTTGGGTAACTGCTACTGGTACTGGCGGCACTTTTGCTGGGGTAGGAATGTTTTTGAAAGAAAAAAATCCTGCTGTGAGAATTGTCTTGGCAGACCCGATGGGCAGCGGGCTTTACAGTTATTTCAAAACTGGGGAAATTAAGACTGAAGGCAGTTCGATTACTGAGGGAATTGGCACCACTCGCGTCACGGCAAATATGGAGAATGCCCCGGTAGATGACGCCATCCAAATTCACGATACGGAAGCTGTCCGCGTGATTTACCAACTGCTGAGGAAAGAAGGGCTGTTTATGGGCGGTTCTGTGGGGATTAATGTGGGGGCGGCTGTGGCTTTAGCGAAGCAAATGGGGCCTGGACATACGATTGTTACGGTACTCTGCGACGGCGGGGCTCGGTATCAGTCGCGTTTGTTCGATCGACAATGGTTGGCTTCCAAAGGTTTGTCACCAGATTAACCGTAGGGTGCGCTGCGGCGCACCTTAAAATCGGGGCATATAGCCTTTCTCAGAAAGATGAGGTACTATCCGGCATAGGGCATAGGGCATAGGGCATAGGGCATAGGGCATAGGGCATACCTCACTTTTTTGAGAACCGCTATATATAAAATTTGGGCAAAATCTGGGCGTATATGCGCGCACCTATTCCCATGATAAAAAAATAGCATATATGTAGCAGAATGTCAAGTGAAAAAACATGAAAATCACAGAATCTTCTAGGCAAGTTCTTGTTTGCCAAAACCGCACTTGTCGCAAGCAAAATTCAGCAAAGGTACTGGCAGCTTTTCAGCAATTGTCGCCCTCAGAAGTTGAAGTTGTTGCTAGCAGTTGTTTGGGACAGTGCGGCAACGGGCCGATGGTGTTGGTGCTGCCAGAAGAGGTTTGGTACAATGGTGTTTGCCCTGAAGAAGTTGCGACCATAACTGAGCAACATTTGCGGGGAGGAAAGCCAGTGGAAAGGATGCTTTATCGCAAGTTTCACCGACTTTCTAATTAGTCGATCGCCCGCGTTTAAAATTCTTCCGCAAACAACCGGCGGAGAATTTCCGTGACTTCGGCGCAAAATCTGGCGTCGAGTTCGATCGCTAGGCGATCGACACTAGTGGAACCGCCTACAGGTTTTTCTGCCCGCAAACTCATGGCTAAAGTTCTGAGTTTTGCCGGCTTTCCCGCCGCTTTCGGCCGCTCGTCAACAAACCGCACTAAAGCCACATAAACTGTTTCTAGGGTTCCCCTGATCGAGCTCAGTCCGTAACCCAATTTTGAGATAATTACTGGAGAAGTGATCAGGCTATCCATCCCCAAAGTTTTAATTGCTACATCTACATATCGAGCGCTGTCATGTCCCATTGCTCTGACAATGCTTTCTAAGCTGTTCCACTGAGATGCTTTCATGCGCGATCGCTGTTCGATGTGGAAGTGCCATCCTAACATGGAAATTAGCCTGGTCAAATCATAAGCAGATACGGTATTACTTTGTTTGGTACTGTTTAATGCCGCACTTAGCAGCACTTGTTTTTTGGTGAGATCGAAGATTTTGGGGTTGTTGTGATAAGGATTTTCGCCGTAATCGCCACGAAAAATTATGTCATTATTGCCAGTAGCGCTTTTCAGCCATTGCTCTAGTCCTATGCGAGTATCGAAGCGTTTGAACATCGCAGCTAAGGAGTTTGAACTTGCTATATTTGAGGCATAGTTAACCATGTCTTTTGCTACATCGTAAAAGTAAAAATCGTGTCTTAGCCCGTTACCATCTCTTACAACGCAGTTGTCAATGTCGCAGTCGGGATATTTGCTATTTACTTGGCTGACGATATTAAGGAGTGCAATAATTTTAGTGGCACTCCACTGCTCAGCATTGGTAAGCGCGTTTTTTCCCAGCCACTGTGCCTGAATTTTGCCGTCTACAAAAGTACCAATGCAAACGCAGGCTTCCTTAATTTCTGCGTGCAAAAAATTTAAACCTTGAGAGTTAATTTGAGGTAGTTCTCCCAGGCTGGGAAACGGAGTAGGTTTGAGGGGATTATTGGGGCCGGGAATAGAGCTAATTACTTTTAAGCCGTCGGGTTTCTGTTTGAGATAATCGGGATAGTTTTTAATGTGTTGTTGGTAAGGAGATTTTTCAATGCCCCGGTCTAAAAAAGCTAGTTTGTTGATGTTAGCTTGGGCATCTATTTGCATTTGGAGGTAGTTTTTGTAGATGCGCGATCGGTCTTTTGCGAGTTCGAGGGAGGTGAGGTTCATGATAATAGTTGGCAGCTTGTTACGAATCAGTAAATCACTATACTAGGATTTACGCAAACAAACCGGGCTGCGCTGCAAAATTTTGGGTTGGGAAACTAAAAATTAATGAAGAAACCGGGCTTCAGAGAGTAACTGCGTCCAGGACTATATATATGAGTTGTGGCCCTGCGATCAAGCTTTTTTGCTGCGTACTTGAATGCGTTTGTCGGTTTTTTGTTTCTTAATCCAAGAGACAAATTTCTGGAGTTCAGGGTCATTTTTGAGCTTTTCCAGGGTGTTGAGCTCTTGGGCGAGGTGTTTGTTCTCAAATAGAGAGTGAATCTGGCGGTGACAGGCTGAGCAAATGTCGATTGTCGGGCTTGGATCTTCGTTTTTCCGCTTGGTGTTTTGTTTGGGGATGAGGTGATGGGCGGTTAATGCTTCCATTTGTCGATCGCACAATTCGCACTGCATAATTTTCTCAATGCTGCTGGATAGGAGAATTGCTACTTTTAGTTTATAGCCTTTCTCAGTAACATGGGGCATGGGGCATAGGGCATAGGGCATAGGGCATAGGGCATACCTCACCACGCTTGAGAACCGCTATAGCGCGATCCGCTTTGATTCATGTGAATGAAGGTCGAGCCTACTTCTGCACAAAAAAAACCCCCTAAAAAAGGGGGCATCCAAGCAGAACCTAGGCGTCACAAAATATACAGTAACAGAAACAAAACAATCCAAATCACATCGACAAAGTGCCAGTAAATCTCAGTCGCTTCGATTCCGAAGTGGTGCTCGCTAGAATAGTGACCTTGCGCGCGCGATCGCCACACCACACCGGCCATCAGGAGCACTCCAAACGTAACGTGCAAGCCGTGAAAAGCAGTCAAAACGTAAAAGCAACTGGCATACAAATTCGTCGTCAAGCCAAACTCTAAATGAGTGTATTCGTAAACCTGACCTGCCAAGAAAACTGTGCCCATAGCAATAGTTACGAGCAACCAATTCCGCATTCCGGTGGCATCATTCTTTTTGATTGCACTATCAGCATTGTGAATCACAAAACTGCTAGCAATCAAAATCACCGTATTGATTCCCGGCAGCAATAACTCTCGCGCGGGCGTACCTTCAGGAGGCCACACGGGGGCCATCGCCCGATAAATCAAATACGCGGCAAACATACCGAAAAATATCATGCCTTCAGCGCACAGGAACACAATTACCCCTAACATCCGGTGGTCGGGATGCTCGACGCCGTGTGCTTCTACTTCGCCCTCGTGGTGGTAATTTAGGGCTGTTTTTGTCGGATCGATCGCTGGAATTTGCATAAGAAATTGGTAATGAAGAAGTCAGTTGTCAGTTGTCAGTTGTCAGTTGTCAGTTGGCATTAGTCATCAGTCATTAGTTAACAGTCAACAGTCAACAGTCAACCGTCAACAATGCCCAATGACTAATGCCTGATGACTAATAACTATTCGCCATCTTGACTTTCATCAGCAGGAGAATCAACATTTATCTCTGATTCAGGAGCGACCAAAGTTGCAGTACCGCCAAAGAAAGTTGAAGCTTGAGCCTCCGCAATAGGAATACCTGTTTTCTGGGCGTTGCGGGTGGCATTTTCCCTCAACTTAAGTCTGAGACGTTCCCCTGTATTCTGAATTTTTTCCATGCCGTAATCGTAAGGCCCTGTTGCCAATACCGGCACTCCTTCAAAATTTTCGATCGGGGGCGGCGAAGTCGTCATCCATTCCAAACTCAAAGCTTGCCAAGGATTGTCACCTGCTTTGGGGCCGTACATCCAGCTCCAAATCACATTAATGATAAACGGGATTGTAGACACTGCCAGCATATAAGAACCGACAGTACAAATGACATTAATTGTGGTAAATTTCGGGTCGTACATTGCCACCCGCCGAGGCATTCCTTGCATCCCCAAAGCGTGCATCGGCAGGAAAGTTACAGTAAAGCCAACATAGGTTAAAACAAAGTGAACTCTACCCCAAAATTCATTAATCATCCGCCCCGTCATTTTGGGGAACCAGTGGTAAAAAGCAGCGTAAATGCCAAACACTGAGCCGCCAAACAGCACGTAGTGTAGGTGAGCGACGACAAAGTAAGTGTCGTGAACGTGAATGTCGAAAGGTACGGAAGCTACCATGATCCCGGTGATGCCGCCGAGGACAAATGTTGAGATAAAACCCATCCCAAATAGCATCGCGCTGACAAGCCGGAGTTTGCCTCCCCAAATAGTTGCCAACCAGCTAAATATTTTAATCCCTGTTGGTACGGCGATGATCATAGTCGTGATCATAAAAAACATCCGCAGCCAGCCGGGAGTACCGCTGGTAAACATATGGTGCGCCCACACGATCAAGCCCAAAAAGCTGATCGCGAGACTGGAATAGGCGATCGCCAAATAACCAAAAATTGGCTTGCGGGAATGCACCGGCAAAACTTCTGAAATCACCCCGAAAAAGGGCAGAATCATAATGTAAACTGCGGGGTGCGAATAAAACCAGAATAAATGCTGGTAGACGATCGGATCGCCGTTGCCGGTCGGGTTAAAAAATGCCGTCCCCGCTAACAAGTCAAACGACAGCAAAATCAAAGCTGCGGCTAAGACTGGAGTAGCAATCAAACTCAGCGCTGAAGTCGCAATCATCGCCCAGCAAAACAAGGGCATATCATTGAGACCCATGCTCGGAACCCGCATGGTAAAGATGGTAACGGCAAAATTCAGCGCCCCCAAAATCGAAGAAGTTCCCAGAATCAAAACGCTGAGAATCCAAATTTCTTCCCCGGCTTGAGCAGTAACTAAGCTCAAAGGCGGATAGGAAGTCCAACCAGCCTGTGGAGCTCCTACAAAAAAACTGCTCAATAGCAAGACGCCACCTACGGGAATCATCCAAAAGGCAACGGCATTCAGGCGGGGAAATGCCATGTCTTTGGCCCCGATCATTAAGGGGATCAAAAAGTTAGCAAACCCGGCTCCGGCGGGTACGATCCACAGGAAGATCATCACCGTCGCGTGAACAGTAAATAAACTGTTGTAGAGTTCGGGGGTGACAAAATCGGAGTCGGGGGTGGCGAGTTCTGTTCGCACCAAAGTTGCCATCACGCCGCCGATTAGATAGAAAATAAATGTTGTTACCAGGTATTGAATACCGATGACTTTGTGGTCGGTATTAAAAGTGAAGTAGTCGCGCCAATGTCTATCGGCGGGCGCTGTTCCGCGAGCCTCAGTGTTTGCACTTTCTTGGAACTGTGCTTGTGTCATAGTTATTAGTCATTAGTTATTAGTCATTAGTTATTAGCTCAGGATCGAAGACCCAGTGCCAGGAACTAATGACTATTTTTAGTGATGAGTTGGGTGAAGTTGTTCGAGGGTTTCGGAATTAATTTTTATTTCCCTGACGTAGGGAGCCAAAAATTCACCGTCTGACAATTCCCCTGGATTGACTGCAACTGCTTGCTCTAAGTTTTGACTGCTAGCAACTTGCTGGCTTTGCAGCCAACCGTCGAATTCTTCGGGCGTGTGAACGACTGCTACAGCTTTCATCGCTCCGTGATAAGCGCCGCACAATTCAGCACAAACAACCCGGTATTCGCCGGTTTTAGTTGGTGTAAATCTCAGTTCGCTCGGCCGCCCGGGAATTGCATCTTGTTTGAGGCGAAATTCCGGCAGCCAAAATGCGTGCAGCACGTCTTGGGCTGAGATATTTAGCTGTACGTCGCGGTTGACTGGCATATGCAGTTCGCCAGAACTAACGCCGCTTTCTGGATAGCTAAAAATCCAGGCGTACTGCAAACCAGTGACATTGACAACTAAGTCTGCTGGTTTGTCTTCATTTTCTGGGGAAGCGCCTACCCCTAAAGCAACGAGTTTTTGAGACGGAATTTGAGGGGCGTTTTGGGGTGTATCTGAGAGTGTGGCTGCGATCGCACTTCCCCGCATTTTAGAGTGCGCTTGCATGGTGCCGTGGTCATGATTGCCCATCGGATCGAGGCCCCCCATTGAGTTGTAAATCTCAAAACTGTAGACTCCGATTCCTAAAATAATCACCGCCGGCACGGCTGTCCAAAGAATTTCTAAGGGAAAGTTGTCATGCCAAGGCGGCCCGTCTGTATTGTCTCCTTGACGGCGGCGATATTTAATTGCAGCAAAGATGAGAATTCCCTGCACCATGATAAATAGTCCAGTGGAAATGGTCATCATTGTATTGAAAAGTGCGTCTATGTCGGATGCTTCGTCAGAGGCGGCGATCGGCATCAAACCGTGATTCTGCCCGTACCAGAGACTGATCAGAGTCACTCCGATGCCGGCGAGCATGGTGAGGATGGAACTTGGAATGTTCACGCTGGTACTTCTTAATAGCGACACTTCTTCGCTTGAAAAATGAAGGAAGCGCCTCTGGGTTATCAATTTTTAATTGTAAATGGTATTTTTAGTAAAATGTCTCTCTTAAGGGTTACTTAAGGCTTAGAATTTTTGACCGATCGCCCGCGCGCCTCAAAAATACGTCTTTTGTACCTTGACAAAAATGAGTAAAAATGGTAAACAATCGCTCTATTTGGCTGCTAAATTTGAGATTTTTTCTCAAACACCATCAAATGCTGCTGGGGCAAGATATCTTTTGTCTCTTTCCATACTAAACCGACGGCGGCCATTTCTTTTTTCACCTGCTTCTGCGTCATTTTGTGCAAACCTTTAATGGGAATCAGCGGGTTTTCGCCCCGATACTCGATCGATACCGTGCGGCCTCCCGGTTTGAGTGCTTTCACAATTCCTTGCATCATTTCTCTGGGATATGCAAATTCGTGATAAGCATCGACCATCAAAACTAAATCTACGCTGTTTTCCGGTAAATTCGGATTGTCGATACTTCCCAAAACTGGCTCAACGTTAGCGATATTTTTTTCTTGTTTATTCAATTCTAGAAAATTCATCATTTCCTGCTGCACGTCAACTGCTAAAACCTTTCCTTCTGGAACTAAGGGAGCGATGCGAAAGCTAAAATATCCTGTTCCTGCTCCAATGTCGGCGACAATATCGGTGGGTTTTAAATCGAGATTATTGACTAATCGAGCTGATTTTTCTTCCATGCCGCGAGACGGTCTTTCTAGCCAACTAGCGCCTTGATATCCCATGACTTGGGCAATTTCTCGACCCATGTAAAATTTGCCGATGCCGTCGGGATTGTGGACTGTTCGCTGCTGATAAATGGAGTCGCTGTTGGCGGTTTTACTTGCTGCCGCACAGGCATTGAGCGGCAACAGGCAAATTATTGCTAAGATAATTGCTGCTAGCGGTTTAATGAATTGTCGGTTTTTCACGATCGTCCTAATTGTATATTTAATTTTTTCATGATCGGCATCGGCCCGTTGGTGACGATTTAACGTTAAACGTAATACCGGTCTGCTGGTTGATGATTAGGCCCAGATCCCCCCTAACCCCCCTTAACAAGGGGGGAACCGGAAATGGATCAAAGTCCCCCTTCTTAAGGGGGATTTAGGGGGATCTAGACTCGGCTGTGAACGAGAGATACAACGGTTTTTAGTCTTAAGTTGTCATTAATGGTCAGAGCCCGGTAATGCAGAACCAGAGGAAGAGCCGAGCGAATATCCAGAACAGTTCAAGATTTAATTGACAGCGGATTCTAACAATTTAATTGTACCAGAGTCAGCGTCGATTTCGACTTCTTGACCGATCGGCAAAGTGAACTGTTCCCGGATGTGTCCCACCATTGAACCGTACCACGCGGGAATCTTCAAAGGGCGAATGTGGTCGGACAAGACTTGAGGTAAGGTTAGGGACTCTTGGGGTTTTTCAGCTTCGCACTTGGTACACTGTCCGAAAATAAAACCTGATATTTTATCAAGAATGCCCGCTAATTTGAGCTGCGTCAACATTCTATCGATGCGATAAACTTCTTCGCCAACTTCCTCGACAAACAAAATACTGTTTTCCCACTGCGGTAAATATGCAGAACCCACCATTGCTGCTATTACTGATAAATTTCCACCGATTAGTTTTCCCCTAGCTGTTCCGCGCCCGATTGTTTGAACTTGCACGGTGTGGGAGTTTTGCATCATCACAGAACCTCCGTCAAACAAAACTTTTTTGACGTAATTTACTGTGAATGGACTCCAAGTTGACACACCTAAAGGGCCGTGAAAAGTAACTATATTAGTTTTAGCATAAATCGCCAATAACAGCGCAGTAATATCGCTGAATCCCATAATAATTTTGGGGTTATTGCGGATAATATTGTAATCTAGGAGCGGCAATATCCGACCGCAGCCCCAGCCGCCCATCCCGGTAAAAATAGCTCGCACTGAGTCATCGGCAAAGGCTGCGTTGACATCGGCGGCGCGATCGGCATCCTTGCCTGCTAAATACCCGTAGCGATCGTAAAAATGCTCTCCCAATTTAACTTTTAAACCCAGGTTATCGAGAACTTTAAAAAATGGCTGCACTTCTTTTTCGTAGTTGAAAGCGGCAGGATTGATTAAGGCTACAGTATCGCCGACTTGCAGGCGGCGCGGATTAGCGATCGCACTTTGGGGAGATAGGCTAGTTTGGGCGAGCGGCAAAAGCTGAGTACCAATAGCAGTCAGCCCAAAAGTTCTGAGCAGAGCACGGCGGCGGAGAGTCATAGGTGTTAGGTAATTTTTGCTATAATTGTATAGGAAAATTTCTGTCATATCAGTTTAAAATTGCCAGTTTCAAATGAAAACAGACACTAAAATCTCCGCTAAAAAATCTTGGGCTAAATCTTTAGCTCGTCCGGCTGCAGAGTTTCCGCTGACTCAGCTATCGGTTAAAAGCGGTAAAATTCCCGAAGGATTGCGCGGCAGTCTTTACCGCAACGGGCCCGGACGTTTGGAACGTGGCGGTGTTGCTGCCGGACATTGGTTTGACGGCGACGGTGCAATTTTGGCAGTACATTTTACCGATGTCGGTGCTACGGCTGTTTATCGCTACGTGAAAACAGCGGGATATCTAGCTGAAGAAAAAGCTGATAAATTTCTCTACAGTAATTATGGCATGACAGCACCGGGCCCTGTGTGGTTGCGGTGGACTAAAACTGTTAAAAATGCTGCCAATACTTCTGTTTTAGCTTTGCCCGATCGCCTTTTGGCATTGTGGGAAGGTGGCCCGCCTCACCGCCTCGATTTGCAAACCCTGGAAACTCAGGGAACGGACGATTTAGGCAGTTTAGATAGTAAATTTGTTTATTCTGCTCACTGCAAGCGCGACCCGATTACTGGCAATATTTTCAACTTTGGAGTTACCAACGGTGCGACTACAAAGTTGAATCTGTATAAAAGCGATTTTACTGGCCAAGTCGTGCAACAATCAACAGTTGCTTTAGATGGAATTTACGCGCTCCACGATTTTGTTTTTGCGGGAAAGTATCTGATATTTTTCATCCCGCCGGTGCAAGTCAATTTTTTGCCATTGTTAACGGGAATTAGCAGTTATAGCGAGTCCTTTCAGTGGAAACCGGAGTTAGGTACTCAGATATTAGTTTTTGACTCTGAAACTCTCTCTTTAGTTAGTCGCGGCGAAACAGAACCTTGGTTCCAGTGGCATTTTGCTAATGGTTTTGTGAAGGAAGATGGTTCGGTGGCGGTAGATTTTGTGCGCTTCGCTGACTTTCAAACTAATCAGCGACTGAAAGAAGTACCGACTGGTGAAACTAGCACCGATGCGGAGGGTACTCTTTGCCGAGTGCATCTCAATCCTCTGACGGCGAAAGTGACAGGAATAGAAGAATTGTTGGATAAACCTTGTGAGTTTCCGATCGTACCTGCTGCCGAAATAGGGCAAGACGCACGATATATTTATCTGGCAATGTATCGGCCTGACGTTGATATTGTACCGGAACGTTTCGGTGCGATCGCCCGTTTGGACACGCAAACCCGCAATCTCACAATTGCCGACTGTGGCGAAAATCGCTATCCCGCCGAGCCCATCTACGTTCCAGATATTTCGTCGGAGAAAGGTTGGATAGTAACAGTTATTTATGACGGCAATTCTGACAGCAGCGAAGTCTGGATATTTGACAGCGACGGACTTTCCCGCGAACCTATTTGCAAGCTAGAATTGCCTGGTGTCATACCTTTGGGCTTTCACGGCACTTGGAAAGCGGCAGTCTGAGAAAATTGTAAAGAAGTGTTGCGGAAGATTTATTAAAAATTGTTGCCGCTTCTCTGTCAAGTTGTTAAGGTGTGTGTAGATAGGAAATTCTCATATCTAGGAGGTGTGGAATTGATAATCTGCATTGCTCAATTATCCTGTGCCAATTCGCACGAATCCCCGGCGATTGTAAGTCGCGCCGGCACAGGATATCGTCTGCCTCTGCGGACTAAAAAAAGAGGGGTAATTAAGCCCTGGCGAATAACCCATCCGGGCGAATATTCCCGGCCAGTTTATTCGCAGCTACACAGGCAAAGTCCGCCTCTGCAGACTGAAGGAAACCAATACCCGGCGAATAAATTCGCGGCTACACAGGCAAAGTCCGCCTCTGCAGACTGAAGAAAAAGCGGTAATAAAGCCCGCTTTGACATGATTCTCGACTAGGTTGGCCCATCTCAGGTTTGTCTGCTTGAATGAGGTTAAATGACCAGATAATTGACTGATTTCTGGCGAACCCAAAGTTTAGTTCAACTCACGCGCACGTTAGCGATTCAACAGTTTTTAGTTTTGAGTTAACCCCACGAATAAATTAGGCTTATCGGAACAAGATAGCCTTTTAAACCATTATGAATTATGAGTTGTTACCGCCAAAAAAATTAACTCATAACTAATAATTCACAACTCACAACTCATAACTCCGTGCCGCAGTGAGCATCTACCAAAAGGTTTAATCTATGCAACTTCAAGGAAAAACAGCTCTTGTTACAGGAGCTTCGCGCGGAATTGGGCGATCGATCGCCCTGGCATTAGCGAGACAAGGAGTCAAACGCTTGTTGATTGTGGCGCGCAACCGCAAGCAATTAATTGAACTGGCAGAGGAAATCGATGTTTTTGGCACGGAAGTAGTGCCGTTAGCTTTGGATTTAACTCAGTCAGTAGCGGTGAATATTGCGATCGCCCAAGCTTGGCGAGATTGCGGCCCGATTCACCTGCTAGTCAACTGTGCAGGCGTCGCCCACCAAGCATCTTTCTTGCGTTCCCCGCTGCCGTTAATCGAGGAAGAAATCGCCTTAAACTTGCTCGGAACCTACACAATTACCCGCTTGATAGCTCGGCGAATGGCGACTCAAAAAGAGGGAACAATCGTCAATGTTTCTAGCTTAATGGGCAAAATAGCCGCTCCCACAATGGCGACTTATTCTGCTACCAAATTTGCCATTTTGGGATTCACCCAAGCTTTACGTAGCGAGTTAACTCAGTACAATGTTCGAGTCACAGCTTTGCTGCCATCTCTAACAGATACCGACATGGTGCGAGACTTGGAACAATTCCGGTGGGTAGTGCCCACAACTCCCGAAAAAGTGGCCCTAGCACTTGTCGCGGGATTGCAGAAAGATGCGCCGGAAATCTTGGTAGGATGGCAAAGTCATCTAGCAGTTTGGTGTCACCGAATTGCGCCTTGGTTGCTGGATTTTGTGTTGCGGATGGCGACTCCAGAACTTCGGGATAAATCGCGGGGCCGCAAATTGCGGGAGGCTTTAGCTAGCGGGCGATAAACCCTTTTATGGGCGGGCTCTCCGGCCCAACCCCTACTCCCCACAAAAAATTGGATGTGTTGTGGAACGGGCCGGAGAGCCCGTTCCGGGATCTTCGGCTTATTGGTGTCAACTTAAGCTGTCAGCCCGCCCACCCGGTAGTCCGCCCACCCGGTAGTCCGCCAGGGATTGAAATCCCTGTCTCATAGCGAAAGTCCTCTCAAAGAGGACTGAGAAGAAGAATTTTTGACGTTGCTGATTCACGCCGCCCACCCGTTAGTCCGCCAATCCGGCAGGGATTGAAATCCCTGTCTCATAGCGAAAGTCCTCGCTATGAGGACTGGGAAAAAGAATTTTTGACGTTGCTGATTCACGGTAGGAATCAACTTTTTGCTTGATGTTAAAAAACTCACCATAGTTGTCTTATAGCAATTGGGAAATCTAAATTCCTACCTGTATTTAGCAACAGCAACGCCGAATTTTTAAACTCATTAGTCCTCATAGCGAGGACTTTAGCTATAAGCCCCGTGGAATTAATTCCCTGTCGGACTATCTAATTCTAGCTCAGTTACAGGAAACTATGCCTGTTCATTTCTTGACTAACAGCAACGGGCTGATGAATGATAGAAACTTCTATTTGGCAAGTCGCTCTTTTGCTAGCGACTTTCCCAATATTGTTAAAATAGTGATGGGAGAAACGCGACAGATGGCTACTTGGATAACTAAGAATCCCGAGCCAGCAGCGAAATTTATCAGCGCTCGAACGGGAATGAAAATAACCACAGCTATCATGTTAACAAAAAGCCGCCGCTACGATTTGCTGCCAATTCAGGACAGGGCAGTTGAAGAACAGCAGCGGATTGCTGAAATTTTATTTCGGTTGGGACTGCTTCCCTATCGCATTTGGATTGAAGATGTTATCTGGAAACAAAAATTAGATTTATAGTGAATATTCAGGTATTGGCTAACAATTTACTTCTCGAAAAATATGCGCTCGCCCACGCTAGCAGCGGTAGAGAAGCTTTAGCCATTCTAGACAGAGGCTACAAGCCGGCTCTAATTTTGCTATATCTCATGAGGCCACGGATGACTGGTTACGAAGTTGGCGAGAAAATCCGGGATAAATTCACGGGTATCGAAGGGCAAATTGTGATGCTAACCGCCAAAATTCAAGTAGCTGACTTAGTGCAAGGTTTCAATGCAGGGGCTAATGATTTTTTAACTAAACCGTTTGTCAAAAATGAATTGCTAGCCAGAATCAAACTCACATCAGTCTGGCAAAAATCAATGCAGCTTACGGTAAATTTGTCCCCCACGACTTTCTGCGATTTTTGGGACACGAAAGTATTGTTGATGTCCGACTAGGCGATCAAATTCAGAAAGAAATGACAGTTTTATTTTCTGAAATTCGCTCTTTTACGACTATCTCAGAAGCGATGACTCCCTAAGAAAACTTTAGTTTTATCAACAGCTACCTCCGCCGAGTGAGTCCTGTAATTCGCGCTCACCAAGGTTTTATCGATAAATATATTGGCGATGCGATTATGGCACTATTTCCTGAGTCGGCAGATGATGCTGTTCGCGCGGCGGTGGAAATGCAAAAACAAGTTATTATTTACAACCAGGAGCGACAACGGAGCAATTACCCACCGATTACTAGCGGCATCGGTTTGCACGTGGGTAGTTTAATGTTGGGTACGATTGGGGAGGAGGAACGGATGGAAAGTACAAGGATTGCTTATGCGGTGAATCTCGCGTCTCGTTTGGAAGGATTGACTAAGGTTTACGGGGCGGGCATTCTAGTTAGTGACTCCATTTTAGAGCGTTTGGGCGATCGAGAAAAATATATGTGCCGATTTGTCGAGCGAGTCACAGTAAAAGGGAAAAAATCTGCCGTATCGGTGTTTGAAATTTATGATGCAGAAACAGAACAAAGCATTCAACTAAAACAGGCAAGTGCTGCTGAGTTCCAAAAAGGTCTGGAGCTTTATTTCGAGCAAAATTTTACTGAAGCGCAAAAATTATTCAGTAAGATTTGCGCCATAAATCCTCAAGATAAGTTGGCAGCAATTTACTGCCAGCGCTCTCTAAAGAAGGGAATGTATGGAGTGCCTGGAGGATGGTCGGGGATAGAAGCTTTGGATGAAAAGTAGTACAAGTAACCTCTATTATGGAAAGTAGTGATACAGATATATTGTATGTGAACATCGGTAGGGACAGGGCAATGCCTTGTCCGCCGCCGGGAGTAGGACACGGAAATGCCGTGTCCCTAGGGTTCTCTTTGACTTTTAATAATTTGGTATAAGATTGAGGATTGTAGAAACAATACCAGGTCTTCCGGGCGTAAGTTGTGTTTAAGTACAAAATGGTTTATAATACTTACCAGCGGTAAGCCTTGGCTCCAAGTATTAACTGGTTGTTCAACCTAAACTAATGTTATGTCCACTCTTTCTCTCAAGCGCTTAGTGGCAAAACTTTCAAGAAAAGCAACGCTGCAAACTGTACTCATAGTTCCCTTTGTCTTGCAAGTATTTGCAGCGGTAGGAATTGTGGGGTATTTATCATTTAAAAATAGTCAAAGAGCAGTTAATGACCTGGCGGATCAGTTGATGGGCGAGGTGAGCAATCGCATTGAGCAAAATTTGAGAACTTATCTGCAAACTCCGCACCAAATCAATCAAAGCAAGCTGGATGCAGTGAAACTGGGTTTTGTGAACATGAAAGACTTGTCAGCTTGGGAAAAGTATCTGTGGCGACAAGTGCAATTATATCCTTATATCAATTTTACATCCATCGCTAATTCAGATGGAGAATATCGCACTGGCGAAAAGATGTCTAACGGCACTTTATTGATTAACGCATCGGGCCCATCTACAGGTTTTGATTTTTATTCTTACAATACTAATGATAGGGGCGATCGCGCGACATTAGCAGCCACCGTCAAAAACTTCGACATCCGACAGCACCCTTCCTACACCTATGCGGCTCTCGAAGCCAAACCAACTTGGAGTTCAGTTTATATATCCTTCCTAGAACCCACCTTGCTCCTCAGCGCGCTGCAACCAGTTTACAACAGCCAGAAACAGCTAGAAGGAGTATTAATTGCTGCTTTGCGTCTCGACAGTATCGGTCAATTTTTAAACAGCCTCAAAATAGGTAAATCTGGTCAAACTTTTATTATCGAAAGAAACGGCACGCTGCTGGCAACTTCCACACCCGAAAAACCTTTCCGCACCCAAAACGGTCAAAAAGAACTGTTTAAAGTTACAGAAAGCAGCGATGCAGTAACGCAAACTACAGCAAAATATTTAGAAACTCACTTTCAAAACTTGAACAAGATTACAAAAGCACAGCAACTAAATGTTGAGATAAACGGTCAGCATAAATTTTTAAAAGTCCTGCCCTTCCAAGACGACAAGGGTTTAGATTTGCTGATTGTCGTCGTCGTTCCGGAAGCCGACTTTATGGAACAAATTAATGCGGGC
Organism: Microcoleus sp. B7-D4; assembly: GCF_036705125.1. Taxonomy (NCBI): domain Bacteria; kingdom Bacillati; phylum Cyanobacteriota; class Cyanophyceae; order Oscillatoriales; family Microcoleaceae; genus Microcoleus; species Microcoleus sp. B7-D4. The sequence continues at coordinate 11,066 of NZ_JAUBTT010000043.1, read as the reverse complement.
AACCGAACTACAGTGTTACTATGTCTGGCAGCTTTGGGCATGGCAACTGTGTTAGGAATTCTCACTTCTCGCTGGATTATCAAACCTCTTATAAAATTAAAAAATGCAGCAATAGCTTTATCAGAAGGACAATTTGACCAAACTGTAAAGCTCGATCGCTCCGACGAGTTGGGCGTACTTGCCGCTGCTTTTAACAGCATGGCAGCACAACTGCAAGCATCTTTTACTGCCTTAGAAACTAAAAATACCGAATTGCAGCGACTCGACAAACTAAAAGACGAATTTTTAGCCAATACTTCCCACGAACTCCGCACTCCCCTCAACGGCATTATTGGGATTGCAGAATCTTTAATAGACGGTGCTACAGGACAACTACCAGAACCAACAAATTTTAACTTAGCTTTGATTTCATCCTCTGGCAAAAGATTGTCTTCTTTAATTAACGATCTTCTGGACTTTTCTCAGCTCAAACACAAAACGATTGAACTGCAAATTAAGTCCGTCGGTATTCGAGAAATAGTCTCTGTAATTCTCACTTTGTCTCAGCCATTAGTAGGCAAAAAACACTTGCAGTTGATTAACTCAGTAGCTCCGGAATTGCCGCCAATAGCAGCCGACGAGAATCGCTTGCAGCAAATACTTTATAACTTAATCGGCAATGCGATTAAATTTACCGAAAGCGGCAGAGTTGAAATTTCAGCAGAATTGGTAACGGGCAACGCACAATCACCGTCTAACTCACAATTAGCCATTAGTGTATCTGACACGGGTATTGGCATCCCCGAAGATAAATTAGAGCGAATTTTTGAATCCTTTGAACAAGCTGACGGTTCCACTGGTAGAGAATATGGTGGCACGGGTTTAGGGTTAACGGTTGCCAAGCAATTAGTGGAATTGCACGGAGGTAAAATTTCGGTATCTTCAACTGTAGGTGTCGGTTCCCAATTCACCTTTACTTTGCCCGTATCTGAGAGTCAGCCGGAATTTAGCAGCACACAGCCGCATTTAATCGAGGGTTATCGCATTTTAATCACTCCTGAACTAGCCCGCCAATCCTCTATAATAAATTCTCCTCTATCAGACAATAGCGACTTGCTAGAAAGTGAAAAATTAAAAATTTTGGTAGTTGATGATGAGCCGATTAATATTCATGTCATCATCAACAGTCTTTCTGTAGAAAACTACGAGATTACTCAAGCGAGCAACGGCTTAGAAGCTTTAAATCTGATTGAATCAGGATTTAAGCCCGACTTAATTTTACTCGATGTAATGATGCCGCAGATGACCGGTTATGAAGTGTGTCGAGAAGTTCGCAAAAAATACTCGCCTTTAGAAATGCCGATTCTGATGCTGACGGCAAAAAATCTAACTACCGACTTGGTAGAAGCTTTTAACTTAGAAGCAAATGATTATGTAACTAAACCTTTTATCAAAAAGGAATTGTTGGCGAGAATTAACACGCAAATTCGCCTAGCAAAACTGAATGCAGCCTACGGTAGGTTTGTGCCGCACGATTTTCTAAACTTGCTGGAAAAGCCGAGTATTATTGAAGTAAAATTAGGGGAACATCAGGAAAGAGATATGACAGTGCTGTTTGCTGATATTCGCTCGTTTACGGCGCTTTCGGAAAAGATGACACCGGATGAAAATTTTGCATTTATTAATACTTATTTGGGAAGGGTTAGCCCTGCAATCAGGAAAAATAACGGGTTTATTGACAAATACATTGGAGATGCGGTCATGGCACTGTTTCCTACATCTCCTGAAGATGGTGTGCGAGCAGCAATTGATATGCAGAAAGAAGTAAATATCTATAACCAGCAGCGACAAAAAAATGGCTTGTTTCAGATCGCGATCGGCGTCGGTTTGCACGCGGGCAATTTGATGTTGGGTACAATTGGCGAGCGAGAACGGATGGAAAGTACGGTGATTGCTGATGCGGTGAATCTCGCGTCTCGTTTGGAAGGATTGACTAAGGTTTACGGCGCGGGCATTCTAGTTAGCGGTGCAATTATCGATCGCCTAGACGATCCTGAAAAATATAAGTACCGATTTGTCGATCGAGTAACGGTGAAAGGAAAGACAAATGCTGTGTCAGTGTTTGAAATTTACGATACAGAAACAGAGCAGAGCATTGTACTCAAGCAGCAAACTGCGGAGGTTTTTCAAGAAGCTCTCAATTTTTACTACGAGCAAAAATTTGTGGCCGCCCAAAAAGTATTTCAGAATATTTTACAAATCAATCCGGACGATCGGGTAGCAATGCTGTATTTCCAACGCTCTCGCAAGTATCGAATGTACGGCGCCCCGGATGGGTGGTGTGGGGTGGAAACTTCGACGGAGAAATAGGGCGCACAATGCACGCCCTACTATTTTTAAAATATGGTTGTACAAACTTTAAAATATAGTTGTACAAACGCCTAATTTATTCCAAGTTTTAGGGCCGACAATGCCATCAGCAACGAGTTGTTGTTGCTTTTGAAAATTGATTACTGCTTGTTGGGTTTTCGGGCCGAATCCTCCATCAGTAGTTACGGAAAATCCGCTGGCGTTCAAGAGCCGCTGGAGGTAGCGAACGTCCTCATTTTGGGTGACGCCATCGTTGCGTTTGAGTAGGGGAAAATAACGGCAGGAAGGTAATTCCATGTGAATTGCGTTTGTGGTTTGCATAGTTTGAGTCTCCATTGGTTGTTTGCAAGTTGTTTGAAAGCAGAGAAGTGCGGAAATGATGTTAATAGTCCTGGATGCACTTTTGACGGGCAGAAACGGGGTTTTGGCTTCGCTCAACCACCAGTTTTTTTAGCGTTTCTGGGGGCTGAAACGAAGTATTGTTGTGAAAAAACCCAGTTTCTTGCTAGCCGTGCGCCTAGGATTAGTTAACTTGGATTTAACATCCGGGTTCATCTGTATAACAAGCGCCTAATAGACTCCAAGTTTGAGGGCCGACAATGCCATCAACAGCAATCTTATTTTCCTTTTGAAATTTGATGACTGCTTGTTCGGTTTTTGGGCCGAAGAATCCATCAGTTGCGACGGAATATCCCTTTTTAACTAAGGATTGTTGGAGATAGCGCACGTTTTGATTGGCAGTGGTGCTATTATTTCGTTTCAGTGTGGGCAGTGAAGAGCAAAGAGGCAATTGAGCGTAAATTGAATTTGTGGTTTGCATGGTTTGATTGGGGATTAGTGGTTGGCAAGTCGTTTGAACTTGCTATTCCCCAGTTGTAGCTGTGGGGGGAAGTGCTTTAACAGTCGCTTTTTATAGTGACGCTTATCTGGGGTAGCTCAGATGAGTGACAGCCAGCTATCAAATCCGTTTTGTACAGAGTAATTGTCAAAGGCAAACAGCAGCGAATTGGGAGCATCTCACCTTTGCAGCCCTCCGCTAGAAATTGGAGCTTTGAGGCAGGAGGCAGGAGGCAGGAGGCAGAAGGAAAGAAGAAGAAGGAAGGAGCCAGAAGAAGGAAGGAGCCAGAAGAAGTATTTTTACAAATATGAGATGCTCCCAGCGAATTTCCATTTTTTATCAACTTTTAGCATCTTGGCCGGAAGCCCCACACCATATCTGTAGGGCTGTTGGTGTCGGGATGGATAGCCAGATTGACGTAGGTTGGCTAGGCAATCAATCCTGTCACGGTGTAATCGCTGCACTCTTGTATAAGGTGAGTAATAGTTTTTTATCTAGAGGAGGCAAAAATACTGTATTTAAAGCTCGTTAACCATGTGAGCGAAAAGGGCGATCGGGAAAATTGCTCTGGGGTTGCGACTTTAACTTAGAAGTGATATCGTAGTATCGGTAGATAGTAGATTTCCGGCTGTCAAACAACTTGAGAATTGAATCTATGACAATTTCTGTAACTATCGGGTTAAAGTCGGAAATAAAGTCGTCGGCGTTGAGATTTTCTCGAAAAAATTCCTTAGCTCGATCGCACTGATAGCGCATTTCGTCAAAGCCAACAATTTTTACCACAAACGTTGTCAGGGGCGAACTCTCCAAATCCGTATTAGAAGTGCTTTTAGCCCGCCCATTTTCTAATAAATTCAATACTTCCGCTTCTAAACTAATTTTAGGTTTATAAGGTTTCTCTATTTCGGGAAAAAAGCTTTCCAGGCGCACGCAGTTAGGAGCTCGATCCGGAATTCCTCCCGTCATCATCGCCAGAGAAACCTCAATCCCCACATCCGAAGAAAGAGCTTCTAGCAGGGCTAGGGCAGCCAGTTTGCACCCCAAATAAAGCTTCGCAATTTCGAGATTGTACTTAGCAGTAGTTTCCCAGCGCTGATAGGTGCGATCGTCTGGATATCCTTCAAACTGCCGGAAAATCATCTCTGGCTTGAGATAATTGAGAAAACCTTCCATCTTCACCAAAGCAACTCGGTAGTCGCGAACCGTGTAAAAACCGCAGGAGATGAGATTGTGATTGGTTTCCGGCAGTAAATTCCAGGTATTTGCCAAAAAATGGGCTGAACTATGGTGAGCAAAACTCATCACATCCCGGTTAGAGATTCGCACAGCTTTTTTGACCGTTTCCCGCATTTCATCGTCAGTCAAACTAAGGTTAAACAGGCTATTTATGGCTTGCAATCGCTCATAAAGGCGCTGGCTTACCGTTACTCCAGAATCGGCGACGCGAAAAGGAATTGTTGCTTCAATGCAGCCTGCAATTTGAAGCAATTGCTCGCGTTTGAGAAAGGGTTCTAGAGCTTTTGCTGCTACCACAGCGCTGAGAAATTCGTTTTGTCCGGAGAAAGGATTGAGGACTTCGCCCGGTACAAAATTGAATACCAGCATTACCATCTCGAAAATAGCATCCGCCGGCAGTTCAGATCGATCTCGAATTTGTAGTTGTTTGTTAACCTCTTTTGCAACAGGAGTGATGTAGTAGCTGACGTTAAAGTTAATGCTGCGATCGACTTGCACGTAGACGGTATCGTGAAATAAAGCTGCCAAAACCTCGATCGCGTCTTCATCTCCCCCCACATCAAAAATATGTTCGGGAGTGTGAAAAAACCGCCAGGGCCCCATCATCGGCTGAACAATCAGTTCGGCAATCCGAGCGAGTTCACTTGGTTCGACTTTTGCTTCCAGGCGATCGATCGCCCAAATCAGCCTTTCTAAGCACTGTAAGTAGGCTTGTTTGCTATCCATCACAGTCTTTCCCAATAACATTGCTGTCAGTCGATTTTAGATTTTAAATTTTAGACTTTAGATTTACTCCACAGATGAATCTGGAAGCTGGAACCTTCGTCTAAAATTTTTAGATATCCACGACTGGAGTCCACGGCTTGTATCCGTTTTTGGGCTGGTCACGTCAGCCAACCTGCTGTTACAGCATATTCCATATATGTGTAGTACAGAGAAACCGGGTTTCTTGAACAGAATCAGTTTAAAGGCTAGAACTGTAAAGAAACCCGGTTTCTGAGGTGTACTTCACAAACCTGGAATATGCTGTAGTTTGATTGTCCTAGATGCGCCCCGGCTGTTTTTATTTGGGATTTATGAGCTTTTTGTGAAATACTTTAGCTGCAATTTAGGAGGGAAATACTAACTTCAAATAAACTTAATTTCCGGTAGCTGACCTCCCCTGTTTTCCTAGTCTAATTAGCACAAAATATGACAAGTAAAGTACATAAATTGCTAAACCGATCATACCCAACAATCCCAAAAATTGAGGGTTTGCCGTAGGGTGAAACATTTGTTTGTACAGCCAAGGTGGATCTAACCAAACGCGGCAAAAAGGTTCATCAATTATCTGAATTTGAGATTTAAAGGCACAGCTTAAGAAGAAAAGTTGAGCTAGAGCGCCCAAACCGCTGTAAACAGTAATCGCCCACCGCCAAGCTGTAAAAGCCAGTTTCAGGGGCGACTGCGGTCGATCGGCAATTTCTTCGTTTAAATCCTCCCAAAACCACAGACTAGCAGGAATTAAGGCCCTGGCAATCACCGACGACACAAAGCTCACAGGCAGCGCAGCCATCATCAGGTAAAGTGTAATTGCCAGCAAACTCGCCACCCGCCAATAAATAATTGACAAACGGACGATCGGCTCAGCTTTTGCCACAACAGCCCAAATCAGCACTACCAGCGGGATCGAAATTGTTAATAACACAGACAACCGGTAATCCATCCAGACTAAGGTTAATAACGTTTTTTCCATACTTTCAGCCTTTAAGTACCTGATTTCTATCAACACTCTTGCAAAACAGCCATTTTAGGGGCTTTTTGGGCCTCATTTTTGGCTGTTCACCTGTCCCAGTGTCCCTTATCCGATAGTCACTTACAAGCAAGCTCTTCTATCAATCTTCTAGCCTACCCCTTAGCGATATTTGCGATCGGCTTAGGATACACGGGTGAGGTAGTGCTTTTGTGTGTATTTCCTAAAGTAGCCGCCTACAGTTGGCGGCTACTGCTTTAGAATGCTATCCCGTCCCGGTCAGAACCCAAAAACCTACAATCACAACATACACATAGCGTGAGTGATGCGATCGCACTCCCCGTGCCAGTCGTTCGCTTGGTTAAGGCAGTCTTCATGCTAGAAGTCACCCAGCATATCCAAAATCGCTTCTACGTCCGCTAGGTCGCATTTAGACTTTTTGCGCTTAGCTTTCAATTGGTTGAGTAAGACAGCAGCATCAGGTAAATCACTTGTGTAAAATGATTCTCCATTATCTAGCTGTCGAGCTATAGTCAGCACCCGATCTGCTAGGGCGATCGGTACTCGGATAGTGCGGGTTTTCCCGTGTTCCCATTTACCCTCATAGTGCTTGAGGTTGGCTAGGCTAGCGTCATTAATGTTTTTAGTCATTTCACTTGTGTCAGGTGATTTACTATTAACAGGTTGACACGAATGCTTTAGTTCTGTCAAGTATTTAGTCACGTGACACAAGTGACTAGAGGGAGAAAGTTAGACTTTAGGGAGCCAAAACCAAAAACTACTAGTACAGCTCGGCGTAAATACACAGACTATTATACCGCCAAGACTTTACCCTTATATGTCCACTTAAAAGGCTTTGCCATTGTTTGATTAAAGTAGTTAATAAAATTGAGGATGCGATTTTTCAGATCGTACTGACTAATGAAACTTGCTATGCTTGAGTAATTTCCGCACTAAAATGCTGAACCAAATCTCTATTTGATTAAGCCACGAAGAATGTTTTGGCGTGTAGTGGAAAACAATTTGATGTGTTGGGTCACTTAAAAAAACAGCACGAGATTTCATGGATTGAAGTATGCCGCTTTTTCCCTTAATACCGAGGTCGATATCTAAGCCTTCTTTTTCGGCGACCAAACGCACCAATGATTCAGATTGGTGAGTATTCAGACAATCCATAATCAGATGCCATTTTTGGGCATCGGGGTCAGTTTCAATGATGTGACGAATATTCAGTACAAAATCGGATTCTTTTCTCGAATCTCCGCAAGTTGGCTCGATAATCTTACCATTCGCAATATTGAAATTCGCTATCAAGGTCTGCGTGCCATGACGAATATATTCAAACTCTCTTCTTGCAACTTTTGCTGGTCGCATTGGTAAGTCTTTTTCGAGACGCTCAATGGCTTGAATTCCTGTCATCTCATCAACCGATATAGTGTGTTCTCCATTTTGACTGCGTTCAATCGCAGTCAGATATAAGCCTGTAATATCTTTAACTTTTGCATCAAATTCTTCATCCACAGGGGGGGGGTTAACCAGTAGCGCGAGGCGTGTGGTTTAATTTCTGCTTCTTCTAATAATCTGCCAACATGGCGGAATGATATACTTTCAATAATGCCTTGAAACATGATTTCCTCCGCCAGTTCTCTAGCTGTCCAGTGACTTATTGGTCGTCCATAATCGGACGGTGAGGAACAGGCAAGTGCAAATAACTCAGTTACTTGTTCCATGGTAAATTTTACTGGTGCGCCAACACGCTCTTGATCTTGCAATCTTTGCAAAATCGATAAGTCTTTTCCCTCGCTTTCCAACCATCGGTTTCGCCATAAGCGAGCCATCTGTCGGTTAATCTCTAGGCTTCGGGCTATTTCACGATGGTTTTGACCATCTGATGCCATGAGAATTATTTTGGCTCGTAGCACTAGCTGTTGGGGCGTTTTGTGTTTGTCGATCAACTTCTGAAGTTGATGACGCTCGCCATCGCTTAAATTTAATATTTTAGGCATTAATAAGGCCATCTCTGACTCCTCGATCACCCACCTAAACGGGTCTCAGCTAACTATGTTCTTCTACCACAAATATAGTCTGTGTACTTACGCCGAGCTGTACTAGAGCTTGCGTAAGTCCTCCGGCTTCAACCAAGTTGTGTATCCGCCACTATCCGGGAGGGAGCAACAAAGTTCGTTCTGGGCGTTAGCTCCCTCAACTGTTAGCACGACCCCTTTATACTGTTCCGCAAACTTAGCCCCGACATATTGAACCGATGTGCCTTTAGTCAGGTCAAAATCCCTTAAGAGACGGATATTGAGACTTTCCTCCTTAGTAAAAGCTTTAGCAAAAAAGCCCCTTACTTGCAGCCCCGACGCAGCGACACGCTCCATAACTTCTTTTGCATCTTCCCGGCTGCCTTTAGCTATTGCCTCTCGCATCTGGTCTGCTAGTTTTTCGCCACGAAATTTACTTTGTGCGGTTGCAGGACTTTGGGGGGGGTTTGCAGGACTTGATGCAGGACTTGATGCAGGACTTAAATCCTTGTCTTGTATAGGGTTTGCAGGACTTGCAGGACTTAAAGGGGTAACTTTCTTTACTTCTACTTTTTCCTGGTTGTCCTGGTTTTGACTTTCCGGTTCACCTTGCTTTTTCTCGGTGTTTTCACAATTTCCCAAAATGTTTGGAGGTAAGTCCTGCAAGTCCTGCAAATCTATATCCTGTATGGGCGGAAGTCCTGCAACAAGTCCTGCAGAAGTGCTGCTAGTGCTGTCAGAAGTCCTGCAAAGCGGTGCTAGTTGTTGGGAGTAAGTAGGGTGATAATCATTTTTACCCCTCAACCTTAAACCGACAAAAGTAACGTGACGACCGCTCCGATCGCGAACGACTGGCAGGTGCAGTTCAGTGCAAAGTTTCTCTAGACCCGGCGAAAAAGTTGTCAGGCTCATCGCAGGTTTTTTAATTTCCTCACAAAAATCTTTATAACTGTCAAACAGATCGCCCGCACGGGTTTGTGCGCCGTCCTCAACAATTAGCTCCATCTCGAAGAACGCGGCCAAGCTATCCATCCGTACTTTCATATCCCATTCAGCAGCCTTGAAATCTGCAATCTCAGCATCACCGATACCCTGAATTGCCTGCTTTACCTCACTACTGGGGAGTGAAAGTGCGATCGCGATTAGCGCCCCTATTTCCGGATCGAAGCTGGCTTCCATCTCTGAATTCCGCAAGTGTTTGGGAATGGCGTTTTCAAAATTAACCAGACACAAGCGCCGCTCTAGCCCGGTGGTATTTCCCATGAAGATAGGGTCATTGCTACAGATAAGGAGTAGTCCATAAAAGTGTGCGCTTGCCACTGGCTGGTACACTTCCCGGTAGTTGACGCTATCCCCACCAGTTAGCCGGAGAATGCTATCAACTCCCACGGGTTTACGTTCATCGCCAAAAACTACTAATTGCTTGTCAATAATGCTGGCAATAGTTGAGCCGTCTTTTAGGCTGTCAAGACTGCAAGGTTGGGTATTATCCTTCCCTACTACCTTCTCTATTAACCGAGCGCAAGTACCCTTGCCGGAACCAGGAACCCCGATAAAGTGAACAAACTGCTGATATCCGTGAAAGCTAAACCGGAGACAACTATTGATGATTGCCAGTAGCTTGAATATTTTCTTGGCGTCACCCTGCATCGCCGTCCGGAAAAATTTGTGGATACTAGGGCAGTTCACCCGTAGTGCTTCCAAGGGGTCACTTAGATCGCCTGTTAGTGGCTGGTAGGGAAAGGGTAAATAGGAAGTAAACCCCATGCCGGGTGAGTGTGGCAAGGTTCCAAGGGTATCGCCGTCGAGTACGCAATTCTCGAAATTGATGTATCGGGACTTATCCCATGTTTGCCAGTAAACCTCTCGCAGGTAACACTTGAGCATCTCAATGACGTTATTAACGTACTCAATCCCGCTGTAGTTTACGCCCTTTGCGTCCAACGTAGTGACAATCAGGCTTTTAAACGGCCCTGGTTTTATCTTTTCCCAACACTTGCCAGTCCATCCCCGCCATGTTTGCTGTTCTTCGTGGTATTTCCACTGGGGGCGATATTCTTCGGCCAGTTGTGCTGCAATCTCGCGCGGTGTCGGTGTTTTTTTACTCCGAGTTGTCGAGCTGGTGTCACTTGTGTCAAGCGATTAAACTACATTGCTAGCTTTCATCAACACCGCCCTGAAGGCCTCAATCCCTTGATTATTGATGAAATCATCCATCCCCTTGCCGTCCTCGTGGTTCCAATTGCCTGTAACCGATAGTACCTCGCAGCCATAGGCTTTCAGGTGTTTAGTGAGGGTTTTTTCGGCACGGCGGACATTTTTTACGGTTTCCACCTTCTCAGGTGGATCGGAATCGTAAGCGATGATAAAGTTAAGACCCGCTTCAGCTAATCGTTTCAGCCCTGGTATCAAGTCGGGTGTACCCTTTGCCGCTGGTGTTAGGGCTATGTCAACTCCCATTACCGCTACCGTAGGGATATCCCACATACAGCCTTTTATTGCCTTTATGCACCCCTCGGTAATGAGGAGGTACGGTTTGCCGTTAATGGTGAAGCATCGGGCTTTAAGGGCTTCTAAATCAGTCCAGTACGTTTCGATTTCTGGATGCTTGGCAAGGAAAGCATCATATTCACCTTTAGGGAACTGTCCACCCCGTTCGTAGTGGGTAAGCAACCGACTGTAGGTGATGCCCGACTTCAAGTCCCCAAAGTGTTTGGCGTAAGCGTAAAGCCCTAGCTCTTGCGCTTCTTGTACCATTACCAATTTATCCTTTGGGGCGGTTCGCCGTTCGACTACCTTGTAGTGTTGCGTCATCCTCACCGGTTCCGGTAGTGGCTCATATGCCTTTTTTGCGATCGCTTCGAGGCACGTTAGTACCCGCAGCACC